>DNIF01000089.1 GCA_003485715.1 Gammaproteobacteria bacterium | reverse complement strand
GCCTGCATGATGAGTGGGTCGGGCTCATGGCCGCTCGCCAGCAAGAGCCGCGCAATCGACGCCTCTGAGCCCTCGCGCCAGTCCGCACCCTGTTGCCGCACGGCGGCCCGATCCTCAGGGGCGGCCTCCGCCGCGAGCAGGCGCGCAAACTCGCCGGCGATGGTGTCCCGCTCCGCGTTGAGCTCTACCTCGAGCGCGGCCCAGTCGGGATGGCCGAGACCGAAGGCGAGGCGCGCGCGACCGAGCGCATCGCGCGGCAGGCGTTGTGTCTGTCGATCGGCGACCTGTTGCAGGCGATGCTCCGTGCAGCGCAGGAAGCAATAGGCCTGCGCGAGGTCCGTGGCCACCGAGGGCGCGATCAGCCCGTGCGTGGCGGTTGCGGCAAGTGCCGCGTGGAAGGAGCGCGTACGCAGCGCGGGCAGACGGCCGCCGCGAATGAGCTGCAGGCACTGCACGATGAACTCGACCTCGCGGATCCCGCCCGGCCCGCGCTTGACGTCATCCCGCAACCCCTTGCGCTCGACCTCAGACTCGATGGATGCCTTCATCGTGCGAAGCGCCTCGATGGCGCCGAAATCCAGGTAGCGGCGATAGACGAAGGGGCGCAGCTCCTCCTCGAAGCGCGCAACGGCCGGTGCCGCCCCGGTGATGGCGCGCGCCTTGATCATCGCGTAGCGCTCCCAGTCACGCGCGTGATTGAGGTAGTAGTTGCGCGCAGCGGCGAGGCTCATCACCAGTGGGCCACTGTCGCCGAAGGGCCGCAGGCGGGTGTCCACCCGGAACACGAAGCCGTCACCGGTGGTGGCATCCAGGCTGCGGATCACACGTCGCGCCAGACGCGTGAAGTACTCCTGGTTGTCGAGTGCCTCGCGCCCACCGCGGGTCATGCCCGCCTCTTCGTAGGCGAAAATGAGATCAACGTCGGAGGAGAAATTGAGCTCTCCCCCGCCGAGTTTGCCGAGTGCCAGGACGATGAGTGACTGCGGCACGCCGGTGGCGCTGGAGGGCATGCCTTCGCGTGCCGTGAGATCGAGATGATGATGGTCCACCGCCGCAGCGATGCAGAGATCGGCCAGCCGCGAGGTGTCGGCCAGGGTGAGATCGAGCGTGGCGTGCCCGGCGATGTCGCGCCAGGCGATGCGCGCCAGTTCGGCATTGCGGAAGCGGCGCAGCTCGGCGTCGAAGGCATCGTTGTCAACGCAGGCACCGAGCCTGACGGGGCAATCGACGGGCACGCCGGCGTGGATGGAGGCCGCCAGCGCGACCGCTGCCGCCGGCTCGCGGGCGATCCAGTCGGCGAGCCACGGGCTGCTCAGGCAGACACCACGGATCTCTGCCAACGGCCGCTGCTCCGACAACCGCGCGAGGAGTGATTCGCCAAGGCGCTCCGGCAGCGTCGCGGCCTCTGCCTCGAGTGCCGCGGGAATGCCCTCAACGTGGAAACACCGCCGCATGCCTGCCCCCTCGATTGTCCGTGCGCGTCGTTGCGGCTATCGGGCGCATGGTGGCCCGAGTCGACGGCCCTTGGCGAGTCGGATCGGTTGCGGCTCCAGACGCGAGGCGCTCCCGTCTTCGCTGAACGACGGGGTGAGGTCACTGGGTCCCCGCCTGCGCGGGGATGACGGATGGACGGCGGGGATGATGGCAGGGCGGCGGGGATGACGGCAGGGCGGCTGGGATGACGGCAGGACGGCGGGGATGGCCGCAGGGCGGAGGGGATGACGAGGGGTGCGCGGGAACGTCGGTTCATCGTCATGCCCGCGGAGGCGGGCATCCAGTCCCTACGCAGCGTCAGCGGGACAACGCTGGATCCCCGCCTGCGCGGGGATGACGGATGGACGGCGGGGATGACGGCAGCCCGGCGGGGATGACGGCGGGACGGCAGGGCGACACATCAGGTCGCCAGTCGCCAGCTCAGAGACTCTCTACCCGTGGCGTGACTTCGGCACCGACCCGGGCTTGACCCGGGCCGCGCTGCGCCTCCCAATGAGCACCCCGAGAGTGAGGAGGCATGAGAATGCTGTTGCATGTCGTGATGTGGAGACTCGTGGATCGCAACGATGCGGGACCGCTCAGGGAGCGATTGCTCGGGCTCGCGGGCTGTGTGCCGGGGCTTCTGTCCATCGAGGTCGGGGTGTCGCTCGAGCCGGACGTGGCCGATGGTGCCGACGTGGTGCTGGTGTCGCGCTTCCAGGATGCCAAGGCGCTGGCTGCCTATATCGAGCACCCGGCACATCGGGCCGTGGGTGACTGGTTGCGGCCACGTCGCAGCGAGCGTCGTGTGGTGGATTGCCGGCCATGAACGCTCCGGCCCCGCACGCTCCCGCCCATCCCGCCGTGCCTGTGGTGGCGGCACGACTGGGTTATGCCGGGCTCATCCCCTTCGTGGTTGGCGCGGCGCTCTGCTTCGTTCCGGATGCCGGTTGGCGTAGCCTCGGCGAGCGCCTGCTGCTGACGTATGCAGCCGTGATCCTGTCCTTCATGGGGGCGATCCACTGGGGCGTTGCCCTGCGGGAGCCGGCGCACGCCACGCAGCTCTATCTCGTCAGTGTGCTGCCGGCGCTCGTCGCCTGGCTGGCGCTGCTGCTGCCGCCGTTGCCGGCGTGCGCCCTGCTCGCCACCGGCTTCACACTGTTGTTCGCCTTCGATCTTCGCTGCACCCGCGCGGGACTCCTCCCGGCCTGGTACCCGCAACTGCGCGCCCCGCTCACACTCGTGGTGCTGCTGTGCCTCGGGCTTGCGGCGCTCGCCAGCGGCAGATCACGGGCAGGCCCTCCACTCGAGGCCTGCACAGCACCGCCGCCCACAAAACAAAAGACCCGCCGCGGTTGCCCACGGCGGGTCCTCCAGGGCGACTGACCCGGTGCAAAGACCGGGCTCTTTCGCCTTACATCATGTCTTCCATGCCGTGGCCGTGCCCATGGCCACCTTCCGCCTTATCGTCCTTCGGCAGCTCGGCGATCATGGCCTCGGTGGTGATCATGAGGCCGGCGATCGACGCGGCGTTCTGCAGAGCGAAACGCGTCACCTTGGTCGGGTCCAGGATGCCCATGGCCACCACGTCACCGTACTCGCCGGTGGCGGCGTTGTAGCCGTAGTTGCCGGTCCCTTCGCGCACCTTGTTCAGGATGACGGAGGGCTCTTCACCGGCATTGCCGACGATCTGACGCAGCGGCTCAGTGATGGCACGGCGCAGGATGTCGAGACCGGCGCTCTGGTCATGGTTGTCGCCGGTCACGCCTTCGAGTGCCGAGAGTGCACGCACCAGGGCCACACCGCCGCCCGGCACCACACCTTCCTCGACTGCCGCACGAGTGGAGTGCAGCGCGTCTTCAACCCGCGCCTTCTTCTCCTTCATCT
>DNIF01000045.1 GCA_003485715.1 Gammaproteobacteria bacterium | reverse complement strand
CAACACCCTCGAGGACAGCGTCACACCGCTCTCCGATGCGGAGCTCGCCGAGCGGACGGTCGCCTTCCGCGCGCGTCTGGCACAGGGCGAGACCCTCGAATCCATTCTGCCCGAGGCCTTTGCCGTCGTCCGTGAAGCCGGCAAGCGCGCCCTCGGCATGCGGCACTTCGACGTGCAGCTCATCGGCGCGATGGTGCTTAACGAAGGCAAGATCGCGGAGATGCGCACCGGTGAGGGCAAGACACTGGTCGCCACCCTCGCGGCTTACCTGAATGCGCTGCCCGGGCGTGGTGTGCACGTGGTCACGGTCAACGACTATCTGGCCCGTCGCGACGCCGAATGGATGGGTCGGCTGTACGGATTCCTCGGACTCACCACGGGCGTCATCGTGGGCGGTCTGAGCCCGCGCGAGCGGGCCCAGGCTTACGCCTGCGACATCACCTACGGCACGAACAACGAATTCGGTTTCGATTATCTGCGCGACAACATGGCCTTCCAGGCCGGCGACCGCGTGCAGCGGGGTCTGCAGTTCGCCATCGTCGATGAGGTGGACTCCATCCTCATCGACGAGGCGCGCACGCCCCTCATCATATCCGGGCCCGCCGAAGACCGCAGCGAAGTCTACGCGAAGGTGAACGCCTTCATCGGTCGCCTCGTGCGTCAGGAGGAGGAGGACGGCCCAGGCGACTACTCCGTCGATGAAAAGACGCGTCAGGTCCATCTGAGCGAAGACGGTCATGCCCACATCGAGGCGCTGATGGTGGAGGCCGGTCTGCTCGACGAGGGCGACAGCCTCTACGCCCCGGCCAACATCTCGCTGATGCACAACGTGAATGCTGCACTCCGCGCACTCACGCTCTTCCGTCGCGACGTGGACTACGTAGTGCGTGATGGTGAAGTCGTGATCGTCGATGAGTTCACCGGGCGCACCATGCCCGGGCGACGCTGGTCCGAGGGTCTGCACCAGGCGGTCGAGGCCAAGGAGGGCGTGCGCATCCAGAGCGAGAACCAGACCTTCGCCTCCATCACCTACCAGAATTACTTCCGCCTCTACCAGAAGCTGGCCGGCATGACCGGCACGGCCGATACCGAGGCCCCCGAGTTTCTCGAGATCTACGGCCTCGAGACCATCGTCATCCCGACCCACCGGCCGATGGTGCGGCAGGACCTGGGCGATCAGGTATTCCTCAGCACCGAACCCAAGTTCCGCGCCATCATCGCGGACATCCGCGACTGCCGAGAACGCCAGCAACCGGTTCTGGTGGGCACTACATCCATCGAGAACTCGGAACTCCTCTCGCAGGCACTGACTGCCGACGGAATCCCGCATCGCGTGCTGAACGCCAAGTTCCACGCTCAGGAGGCCGAGATCATCGCGCAGGCCGGCCGTCCCGGTACCGTCACGATTGCCACCAACATGGCCGGTCGTGGCACCGACATCGTGCTCGGTGGCTCGCTCGAGGCCGAACTCGCCACCATCGATCCCGCAGACCATGACGCCATCGCGGCCGCGCAGGCGGCCTGGCAGGAGCGTCACGATGCCGTGGTTGCCGCCGGCGGGCTGCACATCATCGGCACGGAAAGGCACGAATCCCGGCGCGTGGACAACCAGCTCCGTGGTCGTTCCGGCCGTCAGGGCGATCCGGGCTCCTCGCGCTTCTATCTGTCCCTGCAGGACACCCTGATGCGCCGGTTCGCTCCCACCTTCATGGAGAAGATGCTGCGCACCGCCGGCATGAAGGAGGATGAGGCCCTCGAGGACTGGCTGCTCACGCGCCAGATCGAGAAGGCCCAGGCCAAGGTGGAGGCCTACAACTTCGACATCCGCAAGCAGTTGCTGGAGTTCGACGATGTGGCCAACGATCAGCGCCGCGTGGTCTACGAACAGCGCAACCATCTGCTCGACGCGGCAGATGTCTCCGAGACCATCGCGAGTATCCGCGAGGACGTGGTCAACGAGGTCATCTCCGAGTACGTCACGCCCGGCTCCTATCAGGAGACCTGGAACATCGCCGGTCTGGCCACCGCGCTGCGTGATGAACTCGCACTCGACGTGCCGGTGGAACGCTGGATCGAGCAGGATGAGGTCGACGAGGAGGCCCTGCGCCAGCGTCTGCTGCAGGCCGCGCGCGACAGCTACACGGCCAAGGAAGGCCTCGCTGGCGGCGACACGCTCCGCCAGTTCGAGCGGGTCGTGATGTTGCAGGTGCTCGATACGCTCTGGAAGGAGCATCTCTCCAACATGGATCACCTGCGTCAGGGGATCCATTTGCGCGGCTACGCGCAGAAGAACCCCAAGCAGGAGTACAAGCGCGAGGCCTTCGAACTCTTCACCGGTATGCTCAACAGCCTGAAGCGCGAGGTGGTCGGCATTCTCGCCCGCGTCCCGGTGCGCTCGCAGGCCGAGGTCGAGGCCGCCGAGAAGGCTCGCGCCGAGGCGGCGGCGGCCGCCACTGCCGCAGCCGCCCAGGCCAGCGCGCTCGCCGCCGCGCAGGCAGCCACCGCACTCGCCGGTCCGGCTACCGAGCCCCTCGCCTCATCGTCAGCCGTGCCACGTGTGGGTCGCAACGAGCCCTGTCCCTGTGGCTCCGGGCGCAAGTACAAGCAATGCCATGGCCGGATCGCCTGACCACCCGAAGGGCGCCCCGTCCTTCGACATCCTCGCTGAACCGGCAGCGATCGCCGGTCTCTCCATCGGCGTTGCCCGCGCGGCCATCCGCAAGCCGAATCGCGACGACCTGCTGCTGCTGCGGCTCGCTCCGGGTGCTTCCGTGGCGGCGGTCTTCACGCAGAACGCCTTCCGCGCCGCGCCGGTCATCGTCGCCCAGCAGCATCTGGCCCTGACGACCCCACGGGCCCTGCTCGTCAATTCCGGCAACGCCAACGCGGGCACCGGTGAACCCGGGCTCGCGGCCGCACGGCAAAGCTGCACGCTACTCGCCAGCCAGCTCGGCATCGAGGCCACGGCAGTGCTGCCCTTCTCCACCGGTGTCATCGGCGAACCCCTGCCGGTGGCCCGCATCGAGGCAGCGCTCCCAGCCCTCGCGGCCTCGGCAGAGGGCGAGGGTGTCGGCTGGGAACACGCCGCCCGAGCCATCATGACCACCGATACCCGGCCGAAGATCCGCTCGGTGCGGATCCGCCCGGCCCGGTCCGGGGATCCGGCCTGGGTGGTGACGGGCATCGCCAAGGGTGCGGGCATGATTCGCCCCGACATGGCCACCATGCTGGCCTATGTCGCCACCGACGCCCCAGTCGAGGCCGGTTTGCTGCACTCCTTGCTGCAGGCGGCGATGGCGCGTTCTTTCAATCGCATCTCCGTCGACGGTGACACCTCGACCAACGACGCCTGCGTACTGATGGCCACCGGTGGTGGTGGTGGTGTGACCTGCCACGCCGGAGATCCCGAGGGCTACCGGAATCTGGCCGCCGGCATCGAATGGGTCTGCGCAGAGCTCGCACAGGAGATCGTGCGCGACGGCGAAGGGGCCACCAAGTTCATCCGCCTTGTGGTCTCGGGCGGTCGTGACGAGGCGGAATGCCTCATGGTGGCCTACGCCATCGCCCACTCGCCACTGGTGAAGACGGCCTTCTTCGCCGCCGACGCCAACTGGGGGAGACTGCTCGCCGCCATCGGGCGGGCGGGCCTGTCGGACCTCGCCATCGAAGGGGTGACGCTGGCCTTGAACGGCGTTCCCATCGTCGAGCGCGGTGCCCGCCACCCCGACTACACCGACGCCGCCGGCCAGGCTGCCATGGCGGCCGCCGACATCACGGTGGCCATTGGCCTGGGACGTGGGACCGCCGAGGCCGAAGTCTGGACCTGCGATCTCGGCCATGAATACGTCCGCATCAACGCCGAGTACCGAAGCTGAGCGAGGCGGGCTCGGGCGCCAGATTGTTCCATCGGCCCAGCCCCTGAGCCACGTCAGCGTGATTCCCCGTCGGGTCAGCCCCCTTCAGCGGGGCGCCAGCCGGAGTCGAGTACAGTGACCCGCGGCGATATCCCCACTCCGGGCACAACCCCCGGCACGATGGTTGTGGCGGTGGGCGTGCTGCAACGCCCCGACGGCCGTTTCCTGCTGGCCCAGCGCCCGGCGCACCGCCCCCATGGCGGCTGCTGGGAATTCCCCGGCGGCAAGGTCGAAACCGGCGAGCCCATCGCCCGAGCCCTCGCCCGCGAACTGGCGGAAGAACTCGGCATCGAGGTCCTCGAGGCCAGACCCTGGCGCAGCATTCCCTGGGTTTACCCCTCGGGGCCGGTGCGACTCGAGGTCTGGCAGGTGCTGCGCTGGCGGGGTGATCCAAGCGGGCAGGAGGGCCAGCGCCTGGCCTGGCTGCCCATCGAAGAGCTCTCCACCCTCCCCTTCCCGGCCGCCAACCGAGGCATCGTCAACGGTCTCAGGCTGCCGGACCGGTGTCTGGTCACGCCAGAGCCTCCCGGCCCGGACGCCGGCCCAAGCGCGCGCGCAACCTGGCTCGACTGCCTCGATACCGCCCTGGCGGCCGGGGTCCGACTGGTGCTGCTGCGGGCGAAGACCCTGCAACAGCAGCCCGGCGCCTGGCTGAGCCTGGGTGAGTCGGTCGTGCGTCGGGCCCGGGCGGCCGGGGCCCAGGTCATTGCGAACGCCACGCCCGCGCAGGCAGAGGCCATCGGCGCCGATGGAGTGCACCTGACGAGTGAGCGGCTGCTGCTGTTGCAGGCGCGCCCGCCGTCTGGCCACTGCTGGGTTTCCGCCGCCTGCCACACGCGCGGGGAACTGGAGCACGCCCGCGGCATCGGCGTCGACTTCGTGCTCCTCGGCGCGGTGTTGCCGACCGCGACACACCCCGGGCAGGCCGCCATGGGCTGGCCCCGAGCCGCCGCACTCGTGCGGGAGGCTGGAGTGCCGGTCTACCTCATCGGTGGTCTCGGCCCTTCGCATTGCCCGCAGGCGGTCGCCATCGGTGCCCAGGGTGTGGCGGGTATCCGGGCCTTCTGGCCAGGTAGCTGATCAATGCACCACGCCACCGTCGAGTAGTTCTCCCTCCGCAGCAGGCGGGACCTCTTCCGCCGGCAGGGCATTCGTACCGCTCAGCCAGTCGCCGCAATCCAGCAGACGACAACGCTCACCACAGAAGGGCCGCCAGGGATTGTCGGGCGCAAGGCTCGTCGGCCGCTGACAGCGAGGGCAGCGGGCAGAGCGTGGCGAACCGGTGGGCGCGTCGTGCTTCATGAGCTGAGCAGCCGGCATCCTGCAGGCTCGTGCCGCCGCCGTGAGGGCGGACGGGCGCAACATCTGCGCCACACCTTCAGAAGACGCAGCATTGCAGGTCGAAATCGATGTCATCCTCGACCTGCGAGGGTCGGGAGGTCGTGCTCATCTGGCGCATGAAACGGACGGTAAAACGGTGCTTGCCGCCGCTGATCTCTGGAAAGCAATCGGCTGTAAGGGGCAGGCCGACCCGTACGAGATGACAGGGCAAGGTGGCGTCGATGGTCTGATTGAAGAAGCCCGATGCGGCGGTGACGTGCCGTGGATGGGCACTCTCCCGAAGCAGACTCAGGGCGAGACGCACCCCATCCTTGATGGGTCGCAGATCGGCTGCCCATTGCGCCAGTTCCCGGGCCCGGAACTCAGCGCCGCGCGAGAGCCAGTGATGCAAGGCCGGCAGATCGAAGCTACAGGCCCCACCGGGAATGGAGACGCGTTGCCGGATGGCGGTGACCAGCTCATCCGAGCGCAGACACTGGCCGGGCTGACAGGCTGGCGATTTGAGTGTGGTGATGAGCTCGCCCAGGCGTTCGAGCAGATGTCCAAGCCGGGCCGCGTCCACTTGTGGGCTACTTCTCAACGGCACCAACAAGCCGTGCTGTCGCTCCAGTTCCTTGATGAGTTCCGACTTGATATCCGAGCGCGCGAGCAGATCCGTCACGTCGATGAGCCCGACGATGGCGTTGCGGCCATCGAGGTCACCATTCTGCTCCATCGCCTGCTCGACAGTAGCGAAGAGATGCTCGAGGCGCAGGAAATTGCGCGTCCGCTCGTTGAGCGGCAGCTCATAGAAGACCTGGCTCTCCGCGAGGTTGAACAGGCTGCGTTGTCGGGAGGACTCGTGACGGCTCATGGGCGTGACTACGAACGGGTGGAGGCGGCCCGGGAGTAGCGCTCGTGCAGGGCTTTGACCTGGGTGTCGAGGGCCTCGCGCGTGCCCCCGTTGTCGAGGATGTCATCGGCCCGGGCCAGGCGCTCGCTGCGGGTGGCCTGCGCCGACAGAATGGCGCGGACAGTCGTAGCATCGAGCCCATCACGCTGACAGGCGCGGGCAATCTGTGCGGACTCAGGGGCGTCGACCACCAGCACCCGAAACCACCCATGAGCTTGCCCGGTTTCCACCAGCAATGGAATACACACCACCCCGTAGGTCCCGCTGGGCCATGTCGCTGCCACCCGTTCGATCTCCGCATAGACTTGCGGATGCAACAACGCCTCGAGCCAGTTGCGTGCAACGGGGTCGGAGAACACCCGTTCGCGTAGCGCGCGGCGATCGATGCGGGCCTCTCCCGAGGCCACGGGCGCACCGAAATGCTCACAGATCCTGCGGGCTATCGGGGTGCCATCGGCCGTGAGTTCACGCACGATCTGATCGGCATCAAGTGTCGGCACGCCGTGCGCGGCGAAGGATTCCGCCACTGTGGATTTGCCGCTGCCGATGCCACCGGTGATGGCCACGATGAGCGGCCCGGCCGCCTGCCGGATTGCGGGTGACGTATTCAGGTGACGCCCCGGAGGCAAGCCGCAGCGACCGGCACCGGATCATCCGCCGAGTTCACCCTCACACGGATACCCCCAGCCAGTGGAACCAGAGGGCCTCCAGCGGGCCGCCGAGCAACAACGCGATGAGGCCGGCTCCCGCCAGAAAGGGGCCGAAAGGCATGGGCACCTGGCTGTCGCGGCCACGCAGAACGATGAGCGCCATACCCACGACCGCTCCCACCAGCGATGCCAGCAGGATCACCATGGGCAAGCGTTCCCAGCCAAGCCAGGCACCGAGTACGGCAAGCAGCTTGAAGTCACCAAACCCCATGCCCTCCTTGCCGGTCAGCAGCCGGTAGCCATGGAACAGTAACCACAAGCCGAGATAGCCGGCGATCGCGCCCGTCACCGCTGCCGGCAACGGAACGAAAAGGTCGAAGATCGCACACCAAAGGCCGAGCCAGAGCAGCGGCTGGGTGATGTCGTCCGGCAGTAGTTGCGTATCGAGATCGATGAGGGCGAGCACGAGCAGTCCGAAGACCAGTATCAGCGCGAAGGCCGTCTGCCAGCTCACACCGAAGCGCCAGCCCACGGCGAGCGCGAGCAATGCCGCGGCAAGTTCGACCAGCGGATAGCGGATCGGAATGCTGGAGCGACAATCGCGACAGCGACCACCAAGCAGGAGCCAGCCGAGTATGGGCACGTTGTCTCGGGCACGAATGGCATGACCACAGCGTGTGCAATGTGAGGGTGGGTAGGAGAGGCTCAGGTATTCGGCCGGTGGCGGTGGCAGGCCAAGGAACTGGGCACTGTCGCGCTGCCAGCCAGCCTCGAGCATACGCGGCAGGCGCAAGGCCACCACGTTCAGGAAACTGCCGACGATCGCGCCGAACACGAACAGGGTCGCATACCAGAGGGCTGGTTCCGCTCGCCACGCGCCGGCGACAGCCGTGACCACGGTATCCAGACTGGCGGAGATCAGCTCTGACACGGGACGAGATCAGCGGCAGGGCAAGTTCCGGTCCGCATGTCTGTCCGCGCCACCCGCGCGCGTGCGCCGATCCAAACCCACCCCACGGACGGCTTCAGACCGCCTGCCCCATCTTGAAGATCGGCAGATACATGGCAATGACGAGACCACCGATCAGCACACCGAGCACCGACATGATGATGGGTTCGAGCAGGGCGGTCAGGGACTCGACAGCGTCATCCACCTCCTGCTCGTACCAGTCGGCCACCTTGCTCAGCATCGAGTCCAGCGAGCCGGACTCCTCGCCGATGGCCACCATCTGCACGACCATGTTGGGAAAGAGGCCGGAGTCACGCATGGCCACCTGCAATTGGGTGCCCGTGGCCACGTCGTCACGCATCCTTAGCGTAGCCTCGTAGAAGATGATGTTGCCGCAGGCCCCGGCCACGGAGGTCATGGCCTCCACCAGTGGCGTGCCAGCCGCAAACATCGTCGACAGCGTGCGGGAGAAGCGGGCGATGGCCGATTTCTCCAGAATGTCGCCCATTACCGGTATCTTGAGCGACATCCGGTCGAAGAAGTGCGCCACCCGGGGGCTACGCTTCTTGGCCTCGAGCACGCCGAAGATCGCTGCACCAATCCCCCCGAAGATGGCCCACCAGTAGGCCTGGAAGACCTGCGAGGTGGCGATGACCATCTTGGTGGGATAGGGGAGGTCCGCACCGAAGCCCTTGAACAGCTCCTCGAACTGCGGGATGACGAAGATCATCAGAATGGCGGTGATGATGAAGGCCACTACGATGACCGCAATCGGGTAGAACAACGCGCCCTTGATCTTGCTCTTGAGCGCCTCCATTTTTTCCTTGTAGGTCGCGATCTTGTCGAGGATGGACTCGAGGATGCCGGAGGCCTCTCCGGCCGCGACCAGATTCACGAACAGCGGATCGAACTGCCGCGGGTACTTCGCCAGACCATCGGCGAGATTGCCGCCCTGCTCGACGTGCGCCTTGATCCCCAGGATGAGGTCTTGCATTTTCGGGTTGGCGTGCCCGCGTCCCACGATCTCGAAGGCCTGCACCATGGGCACGCCCGAGGACATCATCGTCGCCAACTGCCGGCTGAAGACCGCGATGTCCTTGCTGGAGATGGCCTTGCCGCCGCCGCCGAACAGCGAGCGGCCCTTCTTCTTCACCACCGTGGGATTGATGCCCTGGCGGCGCAGGGTCGCCTTGATGAGGGCATCCGAGGTGCCGGTCATCTCGCCCTTCACCTTGCGGCCGCTGCGGAGGTCCTTGCCCTCCCAGACGAACATCTCGTTCTTGACTGCTTGCTGAGCCATCGTCCGGGTTTCACTCCATACCGGGCGCGCTGCGCCGGGCTGACTGCCAGAAAAGTATCGAGCCACCCAAAGCGGCGCTCGTGGCGCTGTATGTGTCGTCCCCTGGCGCCGTGACTTTCACAGTCGATGCCACGGGTAGCGAGCGGGCCTTTGCTGCTGCGGTGGGGAGGCCTCAGTCATGGCCGCCCGTGTCTACGAGCCTCCACTAGCCTTCGAGGGTGACGCTGTTGATCTCCTCGAGACTGGTGACGCCGTTGCGCACCTTCGTCAACGCCGAGCGACGCAGATCCGGAATACCCTCGCGTGCGGCCTGATCGGCGAGTTCCACAGCATTGGCCCCGGACATGATGAGCCGCCGCAAGGCATCGGTAATGGGCAGCACCTGATAGATCCCCGTACGCCCCTTGTAGCCATTATTGCAGCGCTCGCAACCCCGGGCCTTGAAAACCTTGAAGCCCGTCGCGATCTCTTCCTCGGTGAAACCCTCGGCGCCGAGCTGGTCCGGGGTGATCTCTTCGTCGACGACCATGCACTCGCGACACAGTCGGCGCGCCAGGCGCTGGGCCACGATGATGTTGATGGTGGTGGCGACCGCGAAAGGCGGAACGCCCATATCCTGCAGCCGGGTGAGGGTCTGCGGCGCATCGTTGGTGTGCAGGGTAGACATCACCATGTGACCGGTCTGGGCGGCCTTGACGGCGATCGAAGCGGTTTCGAGATCACGGATCTCGCCGACCAGAATGACGTCCGGATCCTGCCGCAGGAAGCTTTTCAGGGCCTTGGCGAAGGTCATGCCGGTCTTTTCGTCCACCTGGACCTGATTCACGCCGGGTAACTGGATCTCGACCGGATCTTCGGCCGTGGAAATGTTGATGTCGGGATTGTTGAGCAGGTTGATGCCCGTGTAGAGCGAAACCGTCTTGCCCGAACCGGTCGGGCCGGTAACCAGGAACATTCCATAGGGCTTGTGCAGGTTCTTGAGGAACAGCGCCTTCTGCGCCTCCTCGTAGCCGAGCATGTCAATCCCGAGCCGCGCGGAGTCGGAATCGAGGATACGCATCACCGCCTTTTCGCCCCACAGCGTGGGGCAGGTGCTGACGCGGAAGTCGATGGCCTTGTTCTTGGATAGCTTGAGCTTGATGCGACCGTCCTGCGGCACCCGCCGCTCCGCCAGGTCCAGACGCGCCATGACCTTGATGCGGGCAGCGATCTTGCCCGCAAGCTGCGATGGCGGGCGGAAGATCTCCGAGAGTTCGCCGTCGACACGAAAACGGACCCGATAGAATTTCTCGTAGGGTTCGAAGTGCAGGTCCGATGCACCCCGTTTGATGGCATCGATCAACATGCGGTTGACGAAGCGCACGACCGGGGCGTCATCGACCTCGCTCTCATCGGCGGCCTCTTCCTGCTCGCCGCCAGCAGTATCGAGCTCGCCCAAGTCAAACTCGCCGTCCGTGGACTCCAGCGCGCCCAGACCGCCATTGGCGTCGGCAAGCTTTTCGAGCAAAGCGACGAGTTTGTCGCACTCCACCACCACGGGCTCAGGGGTGAATTTGAGCTGGAAGCGGAGTTCGTCGAGGGCACCCTGCTGCGCCGGGTCCAGCACGCCGACGAACAAAGTGCGGCCGCGAAGATACAAAGGCAGCACGTGGTGCTTCTGCAAAAGCTCGTGCTTGACCCGCTTGGTGATCTCCGGGTCGATCTCGATGGCATCGAGATCGATCAGCGGCACGGCGAAGGCGCGTGCCGCATTAAGGGCGATCGCGCTGGAGCTGCAGAGTCGGTTGGCGACCAGCCAGGCGACGAAGGGCACCTTGGCCAACTGCGCGTCCCGGACCGCCTTCAGGGCCACGTCCTCGGCCAGCAATCCCTCCTGGACGAGACTACGACTCAGTCCCTGCAAACCCCCCGGAGGTCTCTGGTTGACGGCCATGATGAAATGCTGTCACACGCAGGCTGGCACTGTCGAGACGATACCGGCATTCCCGCGCAGACCGGAATCCAGTGACGTCGCACTGCCGCCCGGAAGAACCGGATCCCCGCCTGCGCGGGGATGACGGGAGGCCTCGAGTAGGAGTGGGGGGATGGCCAACGCTACCCCGCCCGCTCGACCACCAGCCCGCCGTCCCGCACATCGACGTACACGCCGTCGCCGCGACCAAAGCGCCCGGCCAGGAGGGCCTCGGCGAGTGGTGTCTCCAGCCGTGCCTGGACCGCCCGCTTCAGCGGACGCGCGCCGTAGACCGGATCGAAGCCCGCCTCGCCCAGATAATCGAGGGCCGCCACCGATACGGTGAGTCCGATGTCCTGGGCCGCCAGACGCTCGCGCAGACGCCCCACCTGAAGCTCGGCGATGGCACGGATCTGCCCCTGCTCCAGACCGTGAAAGACCACGATCTCGTCCAGTCGGTTGATGAACTCGGGGCGGAAATGCTGGGACACGGCACCCATCACGGCACTCACCAGTACCTCGTGTGGCTGACCGGCCATTTCCTGGATGAGCGGCGAACCGAGATTGGAGGTCATCACGATGACGGTGTTGCGGAAGTCGACGGTGCGCCCCTGGCCGTCGGTAAGACGCCCGTCATCCAGTACCTGCAACAGCACGTTGAAGACGTCCGGGTGGGCCTTCTCGACCTCGTCCAGCAGGATGACGCAGTAGGGCCGCCGACGCACCACTTCGGTCAGGTGACCGCCCTCTTCGTAGCCGACATAGCCTGGAGGTGCACCAATGAGACGGGCAACGGCGTGCTTCTCCATGTATTCGGACATGTCGATGCGCACCAGCGCGTCGTCGCTGTCGAAGAGGAAACCGGCCAACGCCTTGCAGAGCTCCGTCTTGCCGACCCCGGTCGGGCCAAGGAAGAGGAAGGAACCGGCGGGTCGGGCCGGATCGGCGAGTCCTGCCCGACTGCGGCGGATGGCATTGGCCACCGCCCGTACCGCCGCGTCCTGGCCGACCACCCGGGCGTGCAACGCATCCTCCATGCGCAGGAGCTTTTCGCGCTCACCTTCCAGCATGCGCGCCACCGGAATACCCGTGGCACGGGCTACGACTTCGGCGATCTCCTCCTCGGTGACCCGGTTGCGCAGCAGCTTCATTTCCTGCATCTCGGCCTGTGCGGCCATGTCGAGCTGTCGCTCGAGGTCCGGGATCCGGCCATAGCGCAGCTCCGACATGCGATTGAGGTCACTGGCTCGCCGTGCCGCCTCGAACTCCTGACGCGCCTGTTCCAGGGCCTCGCGGATGTGGCTGGAACCCTGCACCGCCGCCTTTTCGGCCTTCCAGATCTCTTCCAGGTCGGCGAACTCGCGCTCGGCCGCAGTGATCTCCTGCTCCAGTGCCTGAAAGCGGCCGCGCGAGGCCTCGTCGGACTCCTTGCGCAGCGACTCCCGCTCCATCTTGAGCTGGATGAGCCGACGCTCGAGACGATCCATGGCCTCGGGCTTGGAGTCGATCTCCATACGGATGCGACTGGCCGCCTCGTCGATGAGATCGATGGCCTTGTCCGGTAACTGACGGTCGGTGATGTAGCGATGCGACAACGTGGCCGCAGCGACGATGGCCGGATCGGTGATGTCCACGCCGTGATGCACTTCATAGCGTTCCTGCAGTCCGCGCAGGATGGCGATGGTGTCGGCGACGGAGGGCTCGTCCACCAGCACCTTCTGGAAGCGCCGCTCGAGCGCAGCGTCCTTCTCCAGATACTGGCGGTATTCGTTGAGCGTGGTGGCCCCCACACAGTGCAGCTCGCCGCGAGCCAGGGCGGGCTTCAGCATATTGCCGGCGTCCATCGAGCCCTCGGCCTTGCCTGCGCCCACCATGGTGTGCAACTCATCGATGAAAAGAATGATCTGCCCTTCCTGCTTGGCAAGCTCGTTGAGCACGCCCTTCAGGCGCTCCTCGAACTCGCCGCGGAACTTGGTGCCGGCGATGAGTGCACCCATGTCGAGGGCCAGCAGGCGCTTGTTCTTGAGCCCCTCCGGCACCTCACCGTTGACGATGCGCTGTGCCAGCCCCTCCACGATGGCCGTCTTGCCTACGCC
Organism: Gammaproteobacteria bacterium; assembly: GCA_003485715.1. Taxonomy (GTDB): domain Bacteria; phylum Pseudomonadota; class Gammaproteobacteria; order UBA7966; family UBA7966; genus UBA7966. The sequence continues at coordinate 12,084 of DNIF01000045.1, read as the reverse complement.
CGGTTCGCCGATGAGGACCGGGTTGTTCTTGGTGCGCCGCTGCAACACCTGGACGGTGCGCCGGATCTCGTCGTCGCGCCCGATGACCGGATCGAGCTTCCCCGCCTCGGCGCGCGCCGTGATGTCGACAGTGAAGCGCGCCAGGGCTTGGCGGGATTCCTCTGCCGCCGGGTCCTGCACACTCTCTCCGCCGCGCAGGGCCTCCACGGCCTTACCGACCGCCTCCGCAGTTAGGCCGTGGCGGGAAAGCCGCTGGCCGAGCGCCCCCTGGTCCTGACTGGCGGCGAGCAGGAAGATCTCGCTCGGCACGTACTGGTCGCCCCGCTGTTGTGCCAGCCGCTCGGTCTGATTGAACAGGCGCGCCAGCGCAGGCGAGAGACGCAGGTCACCGGGCTCGCCGGTGACTCGCGGCAGATCGTCGAGGGCCTGCAGCAACTCCGCGCGCAGCTTGGCCGTATCGGCACCGATCCGGCGCAACAGCCCGGCGGTGGTCCCCCCCTGCTGATCGATGAGGGCGAGCAACACATGCTCGGCCTCGAGCTGGTTGTGGTCGCGACCGAGTGCCAGCGATTGGGCATCGGCAAGGGCGCTCTGGAAGCGCGTGGTCAGACGGTCGGGGCGCATGTAGTCAGGGTCCTCGGTCGGGGAGGCCGACCGAGGAGCAGCGTCCCGGCAGGCCTGATCTCGGTTCAGGGCTCGTGCAGAAATCTAACCGCGCCTTGGGCGGGACTCCTTGAGCGGGGTCGGCTTCGCCCTTGTCGGGTTGACACCTCAGCGCGCCGAGCCTGACCCGTTGGGCCTTGGGCGGCGCACCTTGATCTCGTCACGTCCCCAACTAAATGGGGTGCCCCACGTGGTGTTTCAAGTCCCGCCCCCGAGGCGGAACCTCAATCCACCCACTGGGCAATGAGCGTCGCGATCTCGGCCTCAGTCATGGGCGGTTGCGTGGACTCGAACCAGCGCACGGACTGCTCGACGATGCAGCGCGCCATCAGCCCCGGATCGATGAAGCCATTGTCGTCGCGGCATGCCTGTGGCGTGCGCGCCAGCAGGGCCAGCGCTGCGCCCAGCACACGCTCACGTGCCACCCCCGCCGCTGCACCCGTCACCGGCGATGACGACGCAAAACCAGGGCGCTTCACCACCTGCAGTACGTACTGCACCAGGGTCGCGAAGGGCTCTGGCACCTGGTAGCCGACGCCAATCGCCCAGAGGTAAACGTCGGCAGGCCGCACGCGCCATTCGTGCTCCGGCGCCTCCGGATTGAGGATCGGCAAGCCCATGCCGCTCGATGCCACGTCTGCCAGTGCCTGTGCGGACTCCTCAGCCTCGGCCAGCAGCTCGAGATCCGCACAGCGCGTCAACCAGATATCGGGGTCGCAACCGAGCAGCAGGGGCAAGACCTCGCGAGCCAGGTTCCAGTGCTCCTTCACCACCCATCGCTCGTACAGCAGCACGAGTGGCCCGGGGTCTCGCGCGTTGCCGGGTGGCAGCGGTGGGAACTCGCGGTCGAGGTGCTCACGCAAGACGCGCAGGCAACCTGCAGCGACAACGGCATGATCCATGGTCACTTCCTCGTGAGGATGTTGAGGGAAAGGGCGCGATGTTAGCAGTCGGCAACGGCTTCGGCAGGCGAGTTACGGTGCTATCGTGAGCGCATGAGTTCGTCCCGTGCACCCACCGACAACGCCTGTTCGCCTTCCGGGCGCGTGCGTCAGGAGTTGGCCATTCGCGTGCCGAGTCCACCCCCTGCGCGACTCACAAACTGGCTGGCAGAGCACACGGGGTTGTCGCACGAGCGCATCAAGGACGCACTTGCGAAAGGGGCGGTGTGGCATGCACCCGTCGGGCGGCGCGCCGAGCGAGTGCGGCGGGTGACCCGACGGCTTGCGAGCGGCGATGTGGTGTCGCTTTACTACGACTCTGAGGTGCTCGCCTGCAAGCCGCCCAGCCCGCGACTCATCACCAGCGAGCACCACTACAGCGTCTGGGAAAAACCGCCCGGCCTCCTGATGGAAGGGTCCCGCTTCGGGGATCACGCCACGGTGGAGCGACTGGTGGCCCAACTCACCGGTCGCCCGGTCTGGCTACCGCACCGGCTGGACCGTGATGCCGGCGGCCTCATTCTGGTGGCGCACACGCGGGACGGTGCGGCGCGTCTGTCCGCACTCTTTCGCGAGCGCATCATCAGCAAGCAGTACCACGCCGAGGTATCTGGTCATCCAGCTGCCGGCATCGCTGCAGCAAGGGTGGCTGACACCGGCGAGCGGGTGATCGACAGTCCGCTCGACGACAAGCCATCGCGCACCCGCTTCCACGTCCTGACGCACGATGCCGCCCGCGATGCCAGCGTGCTCAGGGTTGCCATCGAGACCGGCCGCTATCACCAGATCAGGCGCCACCTCGCCGGCATCGGTCATCCGATCCTGGGTGATCCGATCCATGGCGGCCGCCCCGATCCACGTGGACTGCGCCTGCGTGCAACGGCGCTCAGCTTCGTCGACCCCTGGGACGGGGGCGAGAGGCGTTACGAACTTGCCGGCCTCGACTGACGAAGCGTGTCGGCCTCCCGCCCCCGACTTCGCGAATGCGGATCTGCACCGCTAACGCTATCCCTCAGGGGACCGGCGGGGCGGGTCCGATGAACTGCCCGAAGGCGCGACAGCCCTCACCGACCTCGATCCTGGCGAGGGTCTCGAGGCCGGGCAGGCTCAACACGGTGACGGAGTCATCGAACCAGTTGGCGACCACCAGTCGATCACCGGCGGCGTTGATGGCCACACCATCCGGGTAGCGCCCCACGGACTGGCGCCCCGAGACGCTTGCCGTTGCCGGATCGACCACCGCGATCTCATCGTCCCGCTGGTTCGCCACGTACACCTTGCCATCACGACCGACTGCGATGCCGTAGGGGAATTCACCAACCGGGATCTGCGCCGTCTCCTTCAGATCCGCGGTGTCGATGACGCTCAGTGAGCCCGAGCGCACGTTGCCCACATAGACACGCTTCGCTGCTTGATCGAAGGCGATGCCGAAGGGGTGCGAGCCGACCTTGATCTGGGCGAAGCCGCGGGCGACATCGGCATCCAGCACCGTGACCGTGTCGCTTTCGCGATCGGCGATGTAGACCCGCCGTGCCAGTTCATCCACCACGATGCCGGCTGGCGACTGCCCGACCGCCAGCAGATCGAGCGGAATGCCCTTCTTCGGATCGATGACGATGAGGATGTGACGGGACCAGTCGGTTACGAACAGCAGCCGCCGATCACGTTCGTCCAGGGCGATGCCGAAGGGCGATCCGCCCACTTCGATGCTCTGCACCAACTTGCGCGTAGCGGCATCGATCTCGCTCACCAGCCCGAGATCGGGATGCGTGATGTAGACACGACTGCCATCGCGGGTGACTGCCACACCGGCCGGCCCGTCCGGCACGTCCACCGTATCGATCACCTGCAGGGCATCGAGATCGAGCACCGAGACCGTGCCGGCGGTCTGGTTGGTGATCCAGGCCAGCTCACCAGCGGCCACCACGCCGGGCAGGCCGAAGGTCAGAAGCAGCAGTGCCACCTGCCGCAGGGCTCGCAAGCAATACCGGGAACTCGAGGAACGGACCGGGCCGCAGGTTCGCTCCGCGCCGTAGTGTGGGTAGAAGCCTCGCATGCTCATTCCTCCTCAGCGGAGGGCGAGGAACGCCACTCCTGTTGATACAGCTCGCCGGTGGAGTCCATGGCCTCCACCTGCAGTTGCGCAACACCCACGTTCCCCGGCAGCGTGAAACGCAGGGTGGGATTCTCACTCATGGAGATCCCGGTCCGGGCGTGAAAGACCAACTGGCCAGCGTGACTCACCGCCAGAGAGCGAATGAAATGCGGCGGGATCCAGTCGTGGGTCCAGGGATCCCGTTGCAGGCCGGAGGCATTGGGGTGCCGGATCGAAACCTGCACCTGCTTGCCCTCTCCGAGCGGACTGCTGAAGCGCATCTCACCGACCGAGCCCTCCCCGGCACGCGCCTGGGGTGGCGCCGAGCAGCCTCCGCTGGCCTCGACGAAGGCCTCTGCCATGTGCAGCCGCCCCTCGTTCGTCTCGGCAATCGCACGCACATGCGAGTAACGCTCGACCCGCACCCGGGTGGCGAACGTGGCCGGCAAGCCGGCGTAACCGCCACGGAGTTCCAGTGCCAGCGGCTCGGGATTCATGTCGACGAAGAGCAGGACGCGACTGAGTTGGCGGGCACCACTCAGCACCTGCGCAGGCAGGCCGATGTGGATGGGGGTGAAGGCGGGCTCCTCGGCGCGTGCGGGTGCCTCGAGCGTGATGATCCCCTCGCCTGACTCGATCGGACGACTGCCGAAGTGCTGGGTCTTGATGGCTTCCCACACTGCCTCCGGGCTTGGAAGCTCTCCCTCGGGCCCGGCGGCGAGGGATTCGGCCAAGGGCAACATCGCGGTCGCGAGAAGCGCCAGCAAGGGGCATCGCCTGCGACGATGGCCGCGTGCCCGCATGGTGGGGAGTGAGACTTCTTTTACGCCTGCTGCGCTCATGTCTCGATTGCCTCCGTCTGGCGTTAGCCCCGATCCCGAACCATCCGGCTGCTCCCTGCGCCGGGAACGGCGCCGTGTGCCAGGCGCCGGTCTTCATCCGTAATTTGCAGGCCGTGCACGCGCGACTCAGGCCGGTAGCGGTATCCGTCCCATGACACGGGTCCCACGAGGTGAGCCCGCCAGCACATCGAGCGAGCCCCCCAGGGCCTGCGCCCGTTCGCGCATCCCGATCAAGCCGCGCCCCCAGGCCGTCTGGGCCGGGGGACCGCGCCCGTCATCCGTTACCTCGATCAATATCCCCGGCCCGCCCGCTGCGTGCGGCAGGCAACGTACTGCCACGCGTGCCCGCTCGGCATCCGCATGTCGCACGACGTTGGTCAGGCATTCCTGGACGATGCGATAGATTGACACTCGCATGGTGTCGTCACTCACGACATCCAGACCGCTCGCATCCAGATTGAAATCGATGCGGGGGAAACGGGTCCTGAAACCATCGAGCAACGTGACCAGGGCCTCGGGCCAGCCATGAACGTCGATATCCACAGGCCGCAGACGATGCAGCAGGTCGCGAATGCGAGCCTGGATCTGCGAGACGTTCTCGTCGATGGAAACGAAGGTTTCGCGGACCTCCTCCATGGGAGTTTCGTCCTCGAGTGCCAGATTGGATGAGGCATCGAGCCGGATGCAGAAGAGGTAGGGGGCCAGTTCATCATGCAGCTCCCGGGCGATCGAGGCGCGCTCCTCCTCCTGCAGACGCAACAGTTGCCGGGACAACGACGCATGCTCGCGCTGCGCGTGCTCCAGGAGCCGTGCGGTGTGGTTGAAGGAGACGTGGATTGCCCGCAGCTCCGCGGGGACTTCCTCGACCACTGGTCGGGAGAAATCACCCCTCCCCAGCCGCTCGAATGCCGTTTGCAGCTCTCGCAGGGGGCGCAGGCCGCGCTGAATCACCAGGAACAGCACTATCGAGACCAACAGAAACAACATGAGGTGATAGCCGATCGCTACACGTAGCTCTTCCCAGAACTCTCTGGCCTCATCGTAGGGCTGGGGATGCACGAGCACCGTACCAATGAGTGGATGGTGCCCCACCCTGAGTGGAGGAATGTCTCGTACCGCCCGCCCCATCCAACCCAGGAGCCAGGCCGGGACTTCCTCCGGTGGCCGACGGGCAGTGGCTTCGGTGTCGTGAAGAAGCAGCAATGGACCGCTCGCTCCCGCCTGAGCCGCAGCGCCCAGGCCCGATCCACCCTGAATCTGCACCTCCAGATGCCGGAATTCACGCAAGGCAAGTATGGTGTCATGCAGCCGTTCGGCCGCCGGGGCTCCAAAGGTTGAACGCTCGGCAGAGCGAATCAGCCGTCTTGCGAGGTCCATGGCTGATTCGCACTCTGCGTGCACTCTGGCTGGGGCCTTGGAGAGCACCAGCAGGAAAGAGGCGATGAGCCCCAGCAACACGATACCCAGGGTGGTCGCCAGCATGGAGAACGCAAGCGACCAGGTCCGGCCCGGAGGCACCACCGACAGCAAGCCGGCCACGTCCTTCCGCTCGCCTTCGGCCATACCCTGCCCCCCTTGCGTTGCGGACGCAGACTCCACAGCGAGGCGTTCGCCTCTGCGCGGAGCAGATGATGCGTCTCCCGCCACCCAGTCTGGTATCGGGGCTGGACAGGAGATTGTCCGCATCAGGGTGCCTTTTCCGCCACGACGCGCAGGGATTCGAGACCACTGCGGAAGAAGTCGGTCATGGCTGCCACCGCCGCGGCATCATTCAGATGTTCGGGCGGGAAGTTTCCGGTATCGGCACGATAGAAGCGGCCGCCCCACTTGACCACGGAGCCACCCTTGCCGTCGTCCACTACCTCGAGGGTGGCGGAATAGAAGCTCACCGGCATGGCCGCGTGATTTTCGCGGGAGAGGCGATAACCGAGCATCCGCTTCTCGGCCTCATACTCGTCAAGGCCTTCCACGATGCGCTCGCCGTTGGCGAGCGTGAGTTCGCGTTCGGCCTTGCCGGCCTCATTGCCACCGCTTGCGCGTGCCTCCTTGACCCCGGGATGCCAGGCGGCGATCGCACCAAAGTCACCAACCAGGCCCCAGACGACATCGGGACTCGCCGCAATCGCGATCTCCTCGTCCACCTTTTGTGGAGTGGGCCCATGGGCCTGGGAGAGCGTGGGCAGTAACAGGGCGGGGACGAGCAGCAGTGATCTGCAGATGGCAAGGGAACGGGACACGGTCAGGGACTCCTCTCTGGTCTCAGGTTGATGGGTGTAGCGGGGTGATTGCAGCGCCTCGTGGCGTGCTTCCGGCGGCTGTCGGTGCAGGCGAAGCGAATCGTGACAGTGGCAGGGCCGCCAACAGGCCCGCGCACAGCAGCAACAGTGCGCAGATCACGAAATAGCTGCGCAGGGGCACGGTCGTCCGTAGGGGCAGGGCCCATTCCTCGCGAGCCAGCGCCTGGCCGAGACCGGCTGCGTGCTCGAGGTAGTGATACGTGAGGCCACTGGACTCGGCGAGCATGCGCAGGTGGTCCTCGCGTACCGAGGAGTAGTGCTCGGTGCCGGTTGCGGCATCCCGGCCCCACGGTGCGTTGCGCGCCTCGAAGCCCGCGATTCCAGCCCGCTCCTCCGGAGTGGGATCGCCGAAGCGCGTGGCTTGCTGCACGTCCGTTTCGTCGTAGTAGCCATCCTGGGTGCCGTCTTCGCGCAGCCGCGGGATGGGACTCAAACCCCTACCTCCAACGCCGACAAGCAAGCCCCGCACGAGCCCCTTCTCGCCCTCGAAGGCCGGTTGCTCTGCGGCAGCGCGCTCGTGCTGGGCGGCGAGCGCCACGGCACCGGCCACCACGCCGTCCCCGCCCTCGCCCGCCGCCAGGTCGCTGAAATCAGGCTCGTAGTTGGGGTTCACCGGTGGTGCCTCATGCCCGTCGGTCATGAACACGAGACCCGTATGTGCAGGCAGGAGGCCGCGGTTACGGGCATCCAGCACGAGTTGCAGGGTGTTGTAGAGCCCCCTGCCGATGTTGCTGTCTCCGGCCCAGGCCGTGCGCCAGTCGAGCTGACGCACCGTCTGTTCGATGGCACCAAAATTCTCGCAGACCTCCACCGGCATCACGAGGATGGTGCTGTTACGTTCGGTGAAGACCCCAACCCCCGCGTGAGATCCGCAGGGGAGTTCCGCCAGCGTAGACAGCAGTGCCTGTCGCAGGTACTCGAGCCGGGATACCGGTCTCCCTCCGAGGCTGTAGTCCTCCGTGTTCATGCTGCGCGTGATGTCGAGGATGAACAGGTGTGACCACACCGGCTGCTGCGCTGGCCAGCGCGGGCCCGCCAGGGCGACGAGCAGCGCCAATGCCGATCCCACCAGCAGGAGAAACCAGCGATCCCTGATTGCACTCCGGAACTGCATCAGGGATGCCCCTCGGGCAGGCCGAAGATCTCGGGTGGGGCGTCCTCGGGCTTCTCTCCCGGCTTTTCCTCCTTGCCGCCGCCAACCGGAGGGAGATCTGGCCGCAGGTGCATCACGGTTTCCAGGTTGTACTTGGCATCCCAATGCGAAGGCTGCATTCGCAGTGCCCGGCGGTATGCATGCTTGGCACGATCCGCGCGGGCGAAGGCTGTCTCATGGCGCCCGGCTTCCATTTCCTGCATCACCTGACGAAGGTAGATGTTGCCGGAGTTGTACCAGGCCATGGCAGTGAACTCGCGCGCCAGCTCAGAGCGTGCGACTACCGTCTGATACAGCTTCAGTGCGTCCTCCACCCGCCCGGCCTCGACCAGACCGAGTGCGTGGGCAAGCTGCCATTCCGGCGCGTCGCCCGGCTGGGGATCGTCAGCAAGACGCCAGGCATTGGCGATTCGGTCATTCACTTGCAACGCACTCCACGCACGCCAGCCCTCCAGTCCGGAGAGCAGTATCAAGAGCAGAAAGACCAGCAGTGGCAGCCGGTACAGAACCTCCGCCCGAACACGCTTCAAGCCGCCCATGCCGACACCTCACTGAGACGAGCCGCTACCAGTGCGCAGAGCCCGGCCAGAGCGAGGCCAATGCAGATCGGCCCGAGATCGACGCGGGGTGTGCGCTCCTCCACCAGCAGCTTGTGCGACTCGAGCTTGCCGATCATTTCGAGCGCCTTTTCGACCTCTGCGGCATTGGCCACATCGAAAAGCTGATACTCAACATCCAGGGTGCCGAAGAATTTATGCAGAAAGCGTTCTGGCATGGCGCTCGGCTTGTCATCACGCGCTGACTCGGGTTCGTCCAGGGGGCCGCCGCCACCTGCCGTGTGCAGGAAAAGCCAGTACAGATTCACATCACGCTCGTTGAAGCGTCTCCTGATAAGTTCCTGCGCGCGTGCACCGATGGTCGCCGCACCATCAGAGACCAGCACGATCGCCCGCGAAGCCACCCGTGCATCGAGACTGAACTCCTCCAGGGCGCGATAGAGTCCACGGCCCACGTTGCTGAGTGCCAGGCCGCGCGTGTCGAGCACATCGAGCGCCGCCTCGACTGCCGGTCGGTGGTCGGTGAGCGGCAACACGGGGATGGCCGCCGTGCTGAAGGACACCACCCCCACGAGGTCATGGGGCCGGCGCGCCAGGAAAGGACGGAGCAGGCGACGGGCGGTAGCCGCCTTGGACTCCTTGCCCCCCTCGGGGTTACGACCGGCAAAGTCAGCGTCCATGCTGGAGCTGCGATCGAGCAGGAACACCATATGTGCCCCCTGACCGAAGCGGCTCACGACCTGCTCGCGCAGATGCAGCCCTGACATCGCCAAACTCAACGCGATGACGGTAGCCGAGGCGGTCACGCGCAGGGCGAGGAAAACCCCGCGTGACAGGGCATCGGGAGGGATCAATCCAAGAGCGGGATGTTGCACGGTACGCTCCGGGTTGCCGAACCAAGGCAACAGTGCCAGTGGCAGCAGCAGCAGCCAGGCTGGATTGTCGAGACCGAGCGGTATCACGCGCGTGCCTCCGCACGCGCAAGATGGGCAAGCAGGTCACGCACGGCGTCGAGTCTCGTGACGACGCTGCTCGATGCCTCATCCTGGTTGCCAAAAAACACCATGCGTGAGTCTGCGTAGAAGGCCTCCAGCCGCGGACGCAGATCGCCGTAGGCAGGAAATCCCTCCAGGAAGCCCGGAAGATCGGAAAGGAATACCGGCCGCCCAGCCGTTTCGTCGAGGGCACGATGAACGTGCAACAGTGCCGCGCGCAGTGTCGTGAGCTGCGTGCCATCCTGCGACTGCCGACGCACCGCACGCCAAGCGCGCGCGAAAGGCCGCAGTTGTCGGCTGAACCAGCCTGCCTGCCATGCAAGAACAAGTGCCGGCAGTACGGCGAGCAGGGCATAAAGCGTGGCGCGCTGCCGGTGCGGCTCGGGGTCGCGCAAGAGTGGACGGGAGTCCGGGCGCATGTAGTAACCCTGCTCATCGCGCCTGAGACCCGCTGTCTCGACAAGCGGGGAACTCGTCACCTCGAGCGGTGGTAAGGGCACCAGCATGGGCTCGCCACCGCCGATCAGGCGCACGGTGGCGGGAGGAACCATCATGGCCTTTGATTCACGACTGAAGTAGAACATCTGGTAGGTCTGACTGACGATGTAGCGGTGACTCTCCGGCAGTGCCTCTTCCCTGACCGTCTGCTCCACCAGATCCACCCAGTAATCGCGTGCTCCTGGTCCACCCAGTGAGGCGACGTCCAGCCGCCAGGGATGATTCAGCTCGATGAGGACATCCGTATGGACCAGATCACCCAGCATCACGCCGAAGGGACGTTCGACTGCCCGTTCAAGCCGCAGAACAACGGTGGGCTCCGCCGCGTGCGCAAGCGGGACCAGCACCATCGGGAGCAGAAGACGTGCAAGCCGCACGCTCATGCCTCCAGAAACCAGTTGCTGAGGCGATCGCATTCGAAGCCTCCTTCCATCACACAGGGTGAAAGACCATGACTGAGGAACACCCTGCCCAGCGCCTGTTGATGATCGCGGGCGGCCTCGAGCACCCGCTCTCGCAGCCGGGGGCGCAGCAGCACGAGACGGGAAACCCCGGACTCCAGATCCCTGAGCCGGCACAGGCCCCAACGCGGCAACCAGTCGAAGGCCTGTCGCGTCTGGAACCAGACAGGCACGCAATCGTGGTGACCGAGCGCATCAAGTACCCGATCGAGTAATGCCGTTGGCCAGTGGAAATCCGAGGCCAGAAATACCAGGGCGCGCTCACGAGGCAGATGGTGCGCCGCATCGACTAACCCATCCGACGTGCTGCCCGGGCTGATCTCGCGCAAGGATTCTATGGCCTCGAATGCCGCCGTTCGCGCCCGTTGTGCGGGCCAGTGCGGCAGCTCCCGCTCAGCGGATGCACAGCCAACAAAGCCGAAACGATCACCAACAGCATGAGCAGACGCCGCAATCGACCGAGCGAGATCGAGCAGCCAATCACGCACGCTCTCGCCGCCGGGTGCAAAGAGCATCGAACGACTCAAGTCCGCCACCAGATATACCCGAATGGCGGTACGTCGTTCGAACACACGCACGTGGACGCCTTCCATTGGATCGCGTGCCATGGCGCGCAGATCGAGGCGACGGGGATCAGGAAATTGCTGGAGCGGAACGTACTCGCGGAATTGCTCGCCGGCGCCGCGCATCCGGCTGCGATGCCCCCCGGGCAGAAAACCACGCCCGGCCCAGCCGCGGCGGTAGTCGAATTCCGGCACACGCTGAACGGTCACCGCCGGAGACCCACCAGGATCGCGCATCTGTCAGGGCGCCGGCACCGCGTTCAGTACCGCCTCGAGGAATGGGCGGGCGATTTCCTCGCGCCGATGCTCGTACACGGGGTGGAAGAACATGCGATGAGCGACGCACTCGAAGAATACTGCGTGCACATCTTCCGGCAGTACATGTTCGCGGCCCTCGAGCCACGCATGTACCCGGGCCGCCCGAACCAGGAAGGACATTCCACGCGGACTGCCACCACCGGCAACGAGCCGCCTGGTGTCGGCGGCGTCGAAGCGCACGCCATTGCGGTCAGGGTAGCGCAGCGCACCCCAGAGCCGGAACAGGTAATCCTGCAGGCTCTGCGAGATGTGAATCGTTCGTTGCAGTCTGGCTCCGAGCGCATTGAGTTCCCGATAGGGCACGATGCCCTCAGGCAATGCTTCGATGAGGCTATCCACGTCGTGAAAGCGAGGGTCGAACATCAGCGCTCGCAGTGAGGCCTCTTCCGCTGGAACGCTGACCGACACTTCCATCAGGAAGCGATCCCGTGCGGCCGCAGGAAGCTCGAAGGTCTCCTCGCGTTCGATGCGATTGCGGTCCGCGAACACCGTCAGGTGCGGGAAGGCGTGCTCCGCATTGAACGCCGTGACCCGGCGCTCAGCCATGATGCGCAACAGCAGCGAGTGCACCTGCGGTCGTGCACGATTGACCTCGTTGAAGAAGAAGACCGACAAGGCCTCTCCTTGGCGAAGTATCGGACCTGGATCTACGCGTGGGCGGCCATCATCGGCGATATAGGTGTGGTAGATGATGTCGCCGG
>DNIF01000087.1 GCA_003485715.1 Gammaproteobacteria bacterium | reverse complement strand
GAATTTCTTCCGCTTCCTCGCCAGCGAGGTGCGGGAGCAGCTCGCGCTCCTGGGTTTCCGCAGCCTGGATGAGATCATCGGCCGGGTGGATCTCATCGATGCCGACACCGCCGTCGATCACTGGAAGGCACGCGGGTTGGATTTCTCCGCGATTCTGCACAAGCCCGACATGGGGCCGGATGTTCCGACCCGCTGTGTGGGTCAGCAGGATCACGGCATCGACCGCTCGCTGGATGTCACGCAGCTTCTGCCCCTGTGTCGGGAGACGATCGAGTCCGGCGCTCCGATAGAAATCGAACTCCCGATCCGCAACATCCATCGCACCGTCGGCACCGTACTCGGCTCCGAGGTCACGCGCCGTCACGGTGCCGGTGGGCTCCCGGACGACACCATCCGCGTGCACTTCCGCGGCTCGGCGGGCATGAGCTTCGGTGCCTTTCTGCCGCGGGGCATCACGCTCGCGCTGGAGGGCGACGCCAACGATTACACCGGCAAGGGGCTCTCGGGTGGCCGGATCCATGTGTACCCACCGCGCGAGTCCACCTTCCGCCCCGAGGAGAACGTCCTCGTGGGTAACGCCGTGCTCTACGGGGCGACTGGCGGCGAGGCCTTCTTCCGTGGCATCGCTGGCGAACGTTTCGCGGTGCGCAACTCCGGGGCCATGACGGTGGTGGAGGGCGTCGGCGATCATGGCTGCGAGTACATGACCGGCGGCCGCGTGGTCGTGCTGGGTCACACGGGCCGCAACTTCGCTGCGGGAATGTCGGGAGGCGTGGCCTTCGTCCACGACCCTGAAGGGCGGTTCCCGGCACGCTGCAATCGGCAGATGGTGGATCTGGAGCAAGCTGATGAGCGTGATCTGGCCGAGCTGAAGGAAATGCTCCAGCGGCACCAGATCGCCACCGGTAGCACCGTGGCTCAGCGCTTGCTCGCGGATTGGCCGGCGGCGGCAGGGGATTTCGTGAAGGTCATGCCGCGCGACTACAAGCGCGTGCTGCAGGCCATCGAACGGGCCCGCGCGAGCGGTGTTCCGGAAGATGCGGCGGTGATGGAGGCAGTCAATGGGTAAGCCGACGGGGTTTCTGGAGGTCGGGCGCGCGAAACAGCCCTATCGGCCGGTGTCCGAGCGACTGGGCGATTGGCGTCAGGTCATGGCGCCATGGTCGGATGCACTGCTCAAGGAGCAGGCGTCGCGCTGCATGGATTGCGGCATTCCGTTCTGCCATCAGGGGTGTCCGCTCGGTAATCTCATCCCCGACTGGAACGATCTGGTCTACCGCGACCATTGGCGCGAGGCCATCGATCGCCTGCACGCCACGAACAACTTCCCCGAGTTCACCGGCTCCCTGTGCCCGGCTCCCTGCGAGGGTGCCTGTGTGCTCGGCATCAATCAGGATCCGGTCACCATCAAGGCGGTGGAGAACACCATCATTGACCGGGCCTGGAGTGAAGGCTGGGTCGTGCCACTGCCGCCGACTGCCGAGACTGGTCGTGCGGTTGCGGTCGTGGGCTCAGGTCCGGCGGGTCTTGCCGCTGCGCAGCAGTTGCGTCGCGCCGGTCATCGCGTTGTGGTGTTCGAACGTGATGACCGCATCGGTGGCCTGCTCCGTTACGGTATCCCGGAGTTCAAGATGGAGAAGCGCCTGCTCGACCGGCGCCTCGCCCAGCTCGAGGCCGAGGGCGTGACCTTTCGCACCGGCGCACATGTCGGTGTGAACATCGCGGTAGAAGATCTCCGGCGTGACTTCGACGCCATCGTTCTCTGCGGGGGTGCCACCGTGCCGCGTGACCTCCCGGTGCCGGGTCGTGATCTGCATGGGATCCACTTCGCGATGGAGTTTCTCGCGCAGGCGAATCGTGCCTGTGCTGGTGAGGCAGTCACGGATGCCATCAGCGCCAGCGGCCGTCATGTGGTCATCATCGGCGGCGGCGACACCGGTGCCGATTGCCTTGGCACCTCGCATCGCCATCAGGCCGCCTCGGTCCACCAACTCGAGATCCTGCCGCGGCCACCGGATATGCGCTCGCAGAACAACCCATGGCCGCAGTGGCCGCAGGTGTTTCGCAGCTCCTCCGCGCATGAGGAAGGCGGTGAGCGGTTGTATGCGGTCTCGACCCGGCGCTTCCTCGGTGATGCGAACGGGCGTGTACGGGCACTCGAATTGGTGGAAGTGGCGCTGCGTCCGGGTGCGGATGGAAGGCCGGGCTTTCACGAAGTGCCCGGCAGCGAACGGGAACTCGCAGCCGATCTGGTGCTGTTGGCCATGGGTTTCACCGGCCCGGAGCCGGGCGGTCTTCTGCAGGCGCTGGGCGTCGCGCTCGATGCGCGCGGCAACGTGAAGCGAGACGATCACTGGATGACGAGTGTCGAAGGTGTCTTCGTGGCCGGTGACATGCAGCGGGGCCAGTCGCTCATCGTCTGGGCCATCGCCGAGGGGCGTTCGGCCGCTCGTGCAGTGGATGCGTACCTCATGGGTCGCTCCGACCTGCCTGCACCGCTCGCGTGAGCGAGCCCGCCGGGGTCACATCCGCCAGTCCGCGTGCGCTGCGACGCGCTGCCCGTTTCATGCGGGCCCTGCGCCGCGAGCCCGTGGATTACGTGCCGGTGTGGATGATGCGTCAGGCTGGGCGCTATCTGCCGGAGTACC
>DNIF01000054.1 GCA_003485715.1 Gammaproteobacteria bacterium | reverse complement strand
TCCTCGAGCACGGTTCGCGTGATGACATGCTGCGTGAGGCCGGACTCACCGCCGCCGATCTGGCGGCCTTCATCCGGCGTCACGATCCGGCTACGCGAACGGGCGAGGGCGCGCGTCAGGCGGTCTGAAGGCCGATGTTGCGTTGCTGACGTGCAGCCCCCCCCGAGTCAGCCCTGGCGCTGGAACCATGCCACGGCGTCCGCCAGCGCGGCGCGCGCCGGTCGCGCCCGATAGCCGAGTTCCTGCTCGGCACGCGCACTACTGAACCACATCCGTTTGCGCGACATGCGCAGCCCATCCAGGGTGAGTTGAGGCTCCGGCCCGCCGCGGAGCCGGGCGAAGGTCTCGGTGAGCCAGGCGAGCGGATAGAGGGGTGCTCGGGGTAGTTCGATGCGCGGGGCCGGGCGACCGGTCAATCCGGCGATGATCGCGAGGATCTCGCGCAGGCTGAGATCCTCGCCTCCCAGCACGTAACGTCGGCCCAGCATTCCCCGTGTCTCGGCCAGGAGGTGCCCGGTCGCGACGTCATCCACGTGCACGATGTTGAGTCCGGTGTCGACGAAGGCCGGGATCCGTCCGGCGGCGGCATCACGCACGAGGCGGCCGGTGGGCGTGGGCTTGATGTCGCCGGGGCCGACCGGGGTGGACGGGTTCACGATGACCACCGGCAGGCCCCGCTCTCGTATCAGCCGCGTCACGGCCTCCTCGGCGAGATACTTCGAGCGCTTGTAGTGTCCCACCATCTGCTGGATGGTGGCGGGTGTGTCTTCGTTGGCAGGACTGCCATCCGCGGTGGTGCCCAGGGTTGCCACACTGCTCGTGTAGACGATCCGTTCGACGCCGGCCTCGGCGGCTGCGAGCAGCAGGTGCTCGGTACCGCGCACGTTGGTCTCGTAGAGCGTGGCCGGGTCCGGCGTCCACAGGCGATAGTCCGCGGCGACGTGATAGAGCACCTGGCAGCCTCGCAGGGCTGGTCCGAGGCCGGCCGGTTCGCGCAGATCGCCCTCCACGACCGTGACCGGCAGGCCCTGCAGGTTGCGCCGATCGCTGTCGGGGCGAGCAAGGACCCGCACCGCCCGATCTGCCGCCAGCAGTTGGCGAACCACCGCCGCCCCGACGAAGCCCGTGGCGCCTGTCACCAACGTTGTCGTCATGTCGTGATTCCCCGATTCCGTGCCTGCGAGAGTGGGTGCCCGAACGGGTGACTGTGCGCAACCGCGAGCCGCCGGTGGCCCAAAGCGGAGTCATTGGTACGGGACGGTCGCCGGATCATGCCGCCGTCGCCGTGCTGATGTCTGTCCTGAGCAGATTTCTGGCGCAGGCCATGAGACTCCGCCGCGCCGTGGCCATGCGGCGCGCGAGGGACAACAAGGCCAGCAGGCGCGTGGGCTGGCAGAGCAGGGCGAGGGCGAGTGTTGCGCGCGGGCGTCCCCAGGGATCCACATGGTGGGCGAGTCCCGGCGGCAGGGGGGCAGAGACCGTGTCGACGATGGTGCGCACGGCCAGGAAGCCGATGCCGCGTCGTCTGGCTACCGCGGCGATGGCGGCGCTCTCCATGTCGACAGCCACGGCACTGCTCTGCCGCGCCAGTGAACGGCGGGTCGTGTCGTCCTCCACCACTTCGGACAGCGTCAGGAGTTCTGCCTGCCTGAGGATTCGGACCCCGGGAAGCGCGGCTTGAGCGGATGCGGCGAGTGCATCGATGAGTGCCGCTGTTGCGGCGCTGCCGGGCCATGCCTCGTCGGCTGCCTGCGCCGCATCGCCGGTGTTACGGGCGGTAGCTCCCGGGTGGCGGGTGGTCAGCAGGAGATCTCCGCTTGCAAGTGACGCATCGAGGGCTCCGGCCGTGCCGAAGCTGACGAGCAAGGTGCAGCCTTCGTCGGCCAGGGCCTCTGCGGCCGTGGCGGCTCGGGCGGGACCCATGCCACTCACTGCCACGAGGCAGTTGCCGGAATGGTGCAAAGCACCGGGCCGTGCGCTGGGCAGCAGGCAGCGCGCCTCGGTCAGTAGCGGCGCGACGATCCCGAGCCTATCCCCTGAGGTCGGCTCAAGTCGGCTCGAACTCACTCCCCGACGAGTGTCGGCGCGCCGCCGGAGAGGTTGCGGAAGCGCGCCAACGCCCACAGCGGGAAGTAGCGGGCGTAGCCGTGGTAGCGCATATAAAACACCCGTGGAAAGCCTGGCGCGGTGAAATCAGGATGCGACCAGAGGCCGTCGCTTTGCTGAATCCTGAGCAGGTGATCCACACCGCGACGCACCGCAAGCGAACGGACCTCGCCGGCGGCCATGAGACCAAGCAGCGCCCACGCGGTCTGGAACGGCGTGCTGGGATGAGTCTCCCCGCGACGGTCAGGGTAGTAGCTGTCGTTGGACTCACCCCAGCCGCCATCCGGATTCTGCTGGGCGAAGATCCAGTCGACTGCGCGGCGGACGCGCGCTTCCTGCATGTCGTGCCCGACCAACTCGAGTGCGCAAAGCACCGACCAGGTCCCGTAGAGGTAGTTGGTGCCCCAGCGGCCGAACCAGGAGCCATCGGCCTCTTGATCCTCGAACAGGAACGCCTTGGCCTCCTGCACCACCACCTCGTTGCCTGCGCGATCGGTCATGGCGAGCAAGGCCATGCAACGTGCAGTGAGGTCGGCGGTCGGCGGGTCGAGCAGCGCACCGTGGTCTGCGAAGGGGACGTGGTTGAGGTAATGGTAGGTGTTGTCGACGTCGAAGGAGGCGAAGCCACCACCGGCGGAGCGCATGCCGAGCACCCAGCGGGCTGCGCGCTGCACGCGGTCGCGATATTCCTCCGCCCCTGCAACATGCATGACCCACGCGATCGTGGATGTATCGTCAAGGTCGGGGTAGTGAGGATTGTTGTACTGGAAGGCCCAAC
>DNIF01000223.1:883-15076 GCA_003485715.1 Gammaproteobacteria bacterium | reverse complement strand
TTCAGGAGCACGTAGTGTCGGGCGGAGTACTCGAGCCAGGCGAGTTCCTTGTCGGTGAGTGGACGCAGCAGCCGCGCCGGTGACCCGACCCACAGATGCCCTCCCGTGAGCACCTTGCCGGGAGGCACCAGTGCCCCGGCCCCGAGCAGGGTGTTGGGCTCGATGATGGCGCCATCCATCACCGTGGCTGCCATGCCGATGACGCAGCGATCGCCGACCTGGCACGCATGCAGGATGGCGCGGTGACCGACCGTGACCTCGGCACCGATCGTGAGTGCGTAACCATCACCCGTCCATGGCCCGGCATGGGTGACGTGCAGTACCGCACCATCCTGCACGTTGGTCGCGGCACCGATCCGCACCTGCTGCACGTCCCCGCGCACGACTGCGGTGGGCCAGACCGAGACATCCTCAGCCAGGCTGACGCGACCGATCACCACCGCGCTGTCATGCACCCAGGCGGAGGGGGCGATGCTGGGGGCGTGATCCTCGAAGTTCTGGATGCTCATGGGCGTGCTCGTACGGGTGGGTGTGGTGGTCTGATTGGTGAAGAATCACTTGGGGCACGTGCGGCAACTCGACCGCCGCGACGACGCGCCGACCGCGTTCAGCGTAGCCGAGGCGGAATAGTCGGACCCGCACCCGCCGAGCGCAACGTCACGCACCGACCGCGCGGATCCGTCGGTCAGGAAAGTCGAAACGCTCGAGATGGGCCTCAAAGGCCTCGGTACAGGCAGCCCAACTGCGGGAGGCAGCGGCAGTCACGCAGGCAGCCGGGTCCAGGGTAAGTGCACGTGTCACCGCACGACCCAGATCCTCGTCGAGCACCCCGGTCACACCCTGCTCCACGACATCGATGGGACCAGTGACCGGGTAGGCCGCGACGGGCACACCACAGGCCATCGCCTCGAGCAACACCAAGCCGAAGGTGTCGGTCTGACTCGGAAAGACGAAGACATCCGCCGCCGCCAGCCAGCGCGCGAGTTCAGCCCCCCGCTTCTGTCCGGTGAAACGCACGCCTGGCCAGGCCGTGCGCAGGCGCTCGAGGTCGGGGCCGTCGCCCACGACCACCTTGCTCCCGGGCAGGTCGAGGGCAAGAAAGGCCTCGATGTTCTTCTCCACGGCCACCCGCCCCATGTACATCGCGATCGGGCGCGGCCCCTCGATGAAGGATTTCTCGCCCGGACGGAACAGGGAGATGTCCACGCCGCGCGACCACAGCACGAGATTGCGGAAGCCCCGGGCGAGCAGTCGATCGCGTTGCGAGGCGGTCGCCACCATGGTGCGCACGGCGGCGGCATGGAAGCGCCGCAGGAAGGCGTAGGTCCAGCGCCGCGGGAAAGGGACACGGGCGCGGATGTACTCCGGAAACTGGGTGTGAAACGAGGTGGTGAAGGGCAGCCCATGACTCAGACACCAACGGCGTGCGGCGTGCCCGAGTGGCCCTTCGGTGGCGATGTGGATGGACTGCGGGCGGAAGTCCTCCAGCACCCGCGCCACTCTCCGCCCCGGCAGAATGGCAAGACGGATCGAGGGGTAGGTCGGACAGGGCACGGTGAGGAAGTCCTGCGGCGTGATCATCCGCACGTCATGACCCCGAGCAGTGAGTTCCGCCTGGGTGGCCGTGAGTGTGGTGACCACACCGTTCACCTGGGGTGTCCAGGCGTCCGTGACGATGACGATGCGCACCTGTTCCGGCGACCTCCGATCGATGGCCTTCACGACCCTGGCAACCCGCGCCGCCGACCTGCCCCTACAGCACCCGCTCACGCGAGCACCGGCGCGACCGGCGCGCCGCGTTGGGTCTCGCAGGACGGGCTGTGGGCCGGAGTCTAGCGCCGAAGTCCGCGCGAAGGGCAACCGGTGGGACACTGGCCCCACGGGTCGAACACCCAGACGGCCTTCACCCTCAGGCAACCGCCTTCAGGCTCAGGGCACCGTCCTGCCGATCCGACCAGTGCAGCAGTTCGAGACTGCCATCGAAGTGCTCCACCAGCGCGGTACAGCTCTCCACCCAGTCGCCGCAGTTGCAATAGGTGACATCGCCGATGCGCGTTATCTCGGCGCGGTGGATGTGGCCGCACACGACGCCGTCCACCCCCTGTCGACCGGCCTCGAAGGCCACTGCCTCCTCGAACTTGCCGATGTACTGCACCGCGTTCTTCACCTTGTGCTTGAGAAACGCGGCCAGCGACCAGTAGGGAAAGCCCAGCTTGCGGCGCACGAAGTTGACGATGATGTTGAGCCGCAGCAGCCAGTCGTACATCGCACTGCCTACCACGGCGAGCCATTTGGAATACTGCACCACGGTGTCGAACTG
Source organism: Gammaproteobacteria bacterium (assembly GCA_003485715.1). Taxonomy (GTDB): domain Bacteria; phylum Pseudomonadota; class Gammaproteobacteria; order UBA7966; family UBA7966; genus UBA7966. Next base: position 12,756 of record DNIF01000223.1, on the reverse strand, counting down.
GTCCCCGTGCAGCACGAGCATGCGCTGCCCATCGGCCCGCACGTGGGTAGTCATGTTGGTGATCTCGATGTTGCCGAAATGCATGCCGTCGAAGTCACGCACGAGTTCGTCGTGATTGCCCGGTACGTAGACCACCCGCGTACCGTGTTTGGCCTTGCCGAGGATCGTGCGGATCACGTTGTTGTGAGCCTGCGGCCAATAGGGCCGCTTCTTCATGGCCCAGACATCGATGATGTCGCCGACGAGATAGAGCGTCTCGCATTCGCTCTTGCGCAGGAAATCCAGCAGGAAGTTCGCGCTACAACCGCGGAAACCCAGATGCACGTCCGAGATCCAGATGGTCCGGAAGCGGTGCGGTTCGCTGGCTTTTTCTTGGACTTCGGCTTTCATGACCCCGGGGCATCCGGAAGGGAGCGCCCTGCCTGCTGTTTGGCCCCCACCGCCGGGCGGCCGCACCGGAGGTGGCACCAAGCAGTCGAACATAGGCCCGAAATGTTGCAGCTTCATGACAGCGCCGTAATACCGCGCTTGGCGCGACCATAGGGCAGGCCCGGCAGGGGAACAAGCGGGCCGTGGCGGCCCAGCGGATACTGTGGCCCTGAGGCCGGCCCACGCACAGGCCGTCACGCTGCTAGCATCGCCCGCATGGACAAATCCGCTGCCCATATCCATCGCTCCTGGCAGGGCGAGGTCCGCGAGGCCCTGGCGGACTTCATCCGTCTGCCCGCCAAATCGCCCGCCTTCGATCCGGCCTGGCAGGCCAACGCCTACCTGGAGGAGGCCGCCACTCGCTTCCTCGAATGGGCCCTCGCCCAACCCGTGACCGGCATGCGGGCCGAACTCCTGACGAGCGAGGGCCGCACCCCGCTGCTCTTCATCGAGGTGGCGGCGACCTCGGGTGATGCCGGTGCGGGGACGGTGTTGCTCTACGGCCACCTCGACAAGCAGCCCGAGCTGTTTGGCTGGGAGACGGGCCTCGGTCCGTGGAGCCCGGTGCTCGCGGCAGATCGCCTTTATGGGCGGGGCGGCGGCGACGACGGCTACGCCCTGTTCAGCGCGCTCACTGCCATTGCCGCCCTGCAGGCAGCGGGTCGCCCCCACGGGCGCTGCCTGCTGCTCATCGAGGCCAGCGAGGAGAGCGGCTCGCACGATCTGCCGCACTACATCGAGCTGCTCGGCGCGCGCATCGGCAGTCCCGAACTCGTGCTGTGCCTGGATTCCTGGTGCGGCAACTACGACCAGCTCTGGTGCACCACCTCACTGCGCGGGCTGGTCGGCGGCACCCTCGAGGTGGAGGTCCTGACCGAAGGGGTGCACTCCGGCGACGCCGGAGGCGTCGTACCTTCCCCGCTGCGGCTGCTCCGGCAACTGCTTGATCGGGTGGAAGACGCCGCCAGCGGTGAGGTCCGGCTCGAGGCCTGCCGGGTGAGCATCCCGGCGGAGCGCATCGCCGAGGCTGCGGCCGCCGCCGCAGCGCTGGGCGCCACGGTGCACGCGCGCTTCCCCTTCGCCGGCGGCACCCGCCCGGACCGCCTCGACGGTGCCGAGCTGGTCCTGAACCGAAGCTGGCGACCAGCCTTCACGCTCACCGGTGCCGAGGGCCTGCCACCCATCGCCGATGCCGGCAACGTGCTGTTGCCCCGCATTTCGGTGAAGGTCTCGCTGCGACTGCCGCCCACCTGCGACCCCCTGCGGGCAAAGGCCGAGCTGGAGCAGCGACTGACCGAGGATCCCCCCTGCGGGGCGACGATCCGCTTCCGCGCCGACTGGGCGGCGGCCGGCTGGCACGCCCCGCCGCTGTCGCACTGGCTGCGCCAGAGCCTCGAGCAGAGTTCGCGCACCCGCTTCGGGCGGTCGGTCATGTTCCAGGGCGAGGGCGGTACCATCCCCTTCATGGCCATGCTGGCCCAGCGCTTCCCCAAGGCAGAATTCGTGGTCACCGGCGTGCTCGGGCCGCAGTCCAACGCCCATGGCCCGAACGAATTCCTGCACCTGCCGACGGCCGAACGGCTGACGCAATGCGTGGCAGATCTGATCGCCGATCACGCCGTGGCTCACACCGGCTGATCGCTCGGCACCGTGCCCCATGAAGGAGACCTCTCGATGGTAAAGGCCGCTGTCCTTGGACTGGGGGCCATGGGTGCCCCGATGGCACTGAACCTCGACCGGGCCGGGCAGCTCGCGGCGGTGTGGAACCGCTCACCGGAGCGGGCCACCGCGCTGTCACTCGGGGCGGAGGTGCTCCGCGCCACAACGGCGGGCGCGGCGGCAGCGGCGGCCGATGTCATCATCCTGTCGCTCTCGCGTGACACCGACGTGCTGGAGGTGGTGGCGCAGATCCGGCCTTACCTCAACCGTCAATCGGTGGTGGTGGACACCTCCACCGTGAGTGCCGCCACCGCCCGACGGATCGCCGAGGAACTCGCCGACGACGACATCAGCTTCCTCGACGCCCCGGTCTCGGGTGGCGTGGAGGGTGCGGTCCACGCGCGCCTCGCGATGATGGTCGGGGGCAAAGAGGCCGCCCTCGAACGCTGCCTGCCGCTGCTCCGGAGCATCGCTGCCAATGTCGTGCACATGGGCGAAAGCGGGGCCGGTCAGGCCACCAAGGCGGTGAACCAGATCATGGCGGCCGGCATCAACCAGGCCGTGACCGAGGCCCTCGCCTTCGGTGCCGCCCAGGGTCTGGACATGCGCCGGGTGCTGGACGTGGTGCGCCGCGGCGCGGCCGGCAACTGGTTTCTCGACCATCGTGGCGCCTCCATGCTCGAAGGCCGCTACGAGACCGGCTTCAAGCTGTCGCTGCACCACAAGGACCTGGCCATCTGCCTGTCGATGGCGGCCGAACGCGGCGGCCCGCCCCTGCCGCTCACGGAAATGACGCTCGAGGCCTACGAAGAGCTCATGGCCGAGGGCTACGGCGGTGAAGACATCTCCGCGCTGTATCGCCTGAAACGCCCCTGAGGCGTGATCCCGTGCTGCCCATGACGACGGCGCGACGACGCTGGCTCCCCGCCTGCGCGGGGATGACGGAGGGGCGCGGGTAACGGCCGCCCACGAGAGTGACGGCCGCCCGGGGAAGGCTGTGCTACTCGGTCAACCAGCGAGGAAGGCGGGTGGCGTTCACCGCAGGGTGACGCGACCAGGATGCGCAGCCGGCCTCGTCACGGGTGCTCAGTTGCGCACACCGATGGTGGCCGTCACGCCGTGGCCGCTGGGCAGCTCCGCGAGGGGGTGCAGCAGCACCAGGGTGCAGGCAATGGCTAGAAACGCAGGCACGACCGTAAGCCGCAACCGCGGGAGGAACTGGGCAGGGGACCGCATAAAAAACTCCGTAGGGCGCTTCAAGCACCCGGCTGTCGCGAGTCGTTGGAAAGACTGCGGTGCTGGCACCCTGCCACGGAGCACACCATCCGGCCCGGAGACGCCTGCCACGCGCATCCTGACCCACGGCAATGATGCGCAAAGATTGTGACGAAATGATTACGGAGTCGCCATGCCTGTCGCAATGCGACTTTCGCGCATGCTCATGCGGGAATGCATTGCGGCGGATCAGGCAAGTGATCTCGGCGCTTGTCCGGCAAGTCCTCGCGCGTGCCTCCACCACGGTCGGGACCGACCGCAATGGCATCCCGCAGCTCCGTCAGGGACCACCCCCCGTAACACCCGAGCTCATCAACCTGCTTCGCGACGAACTCACGTGACCGTCTGTCTGCTGGACTTGAACGTCCTCATCGCGCGCATCGATCCCGTGCACATCCAGCGCGAGCGGGCACACGAGTAGTTTTCCAGCAGCGCACGGCGTGCCGTCGGCACCAGCCCGCTCACCGAGAACGGCCTCGAGCGGATCGTCTGCCGCCCGCAGCATCCTAACTCACCCGGCCCGCCCAGTGCCGTGGTCGCGATCCTGACCACCATCCGTGCGCCCCGAACATGCTCGGGAGACCGTGGTCAAGTAGGCCCGTCTCAGGCCGCGCGACGCCCGCGGCCACGAGTCCCGAGCACGAGAAGGCCCGCGACGAACATCCAACCGGCGGCCGGGATCGGCACCGCCGAGAAGCTCCCGCCACCACCGAACACCCCTCCGTGCCGACCGGAGAGCTGCTCCAGGAGCGCGCTGTCGATGCCTCCAAAGAGCAGGTGCACACCGGTGGCGACGTCGAGTCGCGCGAACAGTCCCTCGTCCAGCGTGGTACCGAGGAAGGAAAACTGCACGGGCTCCGGACCACTGCCATCCAGCAGCAAGGTGCCATCCCCCTCGACGCCGAGTTCCCAGAGCGTCATGTGACCCGCTGCCGTCAGCCGGTGTGACCCGCCGCCGAAAAAGACGAGGCTCAGGTCGCCGAGGTCCAGGGATGTGGGTACCGTGGAGGTGAAGTCACCTCCGACGCGCAGCATCGAGCCCGGCGGGGCATCGATGGAGCCACCCGCCTCGAGCTGAAAGTCTCCCGTTACCTCGAGGATCGGCGTCGGAGACGAGGCAGCAGCCAGCGCGAGCGACTCGCCCGGGGCAGACGCCGCCGTCGCCGGCAGCGCGTTCGGCAGCAGCACCGGCCCGAAACGCACCACACCACCGCTGGTCAGGAAGCCGTCCACCCGCAAGCGACCACTCTGCACGTCGATCAGGCCGCGGTTGTCGACCCGCACCGGCATACCACCCTGGCCCTCGATCACATTGTCGCTGGTCCCGGAGGAGACGATGTCACCGTCGTTCAGCAGGGTGGGAGTAGCGAGGGTACTGCCGTTGCGAAGCGCGAGCGCTCCGCCAAGCTCATTGACGATGCCAGCGCTGACGACGTGCCGACGGCCCGTCGTCAGCTCCAGCGACCCGCCGGCCAGGTTCTCGAGACGGCCCTGCAGAGTGGCGTCGCCCATGAACGAACGGATGCGGCCTGAATTCCGCAGCACGCCAGCCCCGAGGTTTATTGCGGCGTAGTCGAGCACGCCGGCGTTCGTGATGTCGGTCGCCCTGAGGTCGGTGACATCGAGCTCGCCGCCGGCCTCGACCGTGACAGCCCCCGCTACCTCGACCGCAAGGCCGCGGGTGCTGACCCGGCCATCAGGGCCGCTGCCGAACCCGCCGACGGTGAGGCTGCCCAGCCTGACCCGCCCGCCAGCAAGGCCGCTCGCCACATCGAACTGCCCGGTACCGGCGACGGTGAGCCGACCGTCGATGTCGATGACCGGGGCCTCGGATTGACCCAACGATGGGAAAAACCAATTCTGGGCGGTAAAGGCACCGGTCACCAAGGCATCCCCCGCAACGGCGAGTTCCCCGCCCTCTTGCCTGAAGGTGCCATGGACCGCAAGACCCGGCAGTCCTGACGACGGGTCACCCGCACCGATCTCGAGGCGGCCCTCGACCAGCTCGTAACGGCCGCCCGGATCAACCGCAAGCGAACGTTCGACGCGTACCGTGCTCGAGTTGGCCACTGGACCCGTGAGCGGACCGAAAAGGACGTTGCGCGCCTGGTTGAACCAGCCACCGCTCGCGACCCCGACCTCGCCGAAGACCGCCTGCGACGGCTGCTCGGGCATGCCGCTCAGCTCTGTCACGAGCAGGTGGCCGTCGAGGTCCAACCGCCCGACATCGGCACGGGTCACTCCGTACCAGAAGCTGCTGCCATTCGCCCCGATGGTGAGTTCGGCGGCGTCGATCGTGCCACCCAGGATTGATGCATGGCCCGTGCGGATGTCGATGAGCGGTGCGGCGACGGCAACGCCAAGGGAGAAATCGGCGCGACCTCCGCCGTCGATCGTGATCACGCGGCTCGCCGACAGACTGCCGCCAAGGAATCCCGGTTCTCCGTTCGCGATGGCAACGGTATCGACGGCGAAGCGAGCCCCGCTGCCCGGGGTGGACGCGAGGTCGATTGAGTACTGGCCAATGGAATCGAACACAGCGGCCTGCCCAGCACCCGGGACCCGGTTGGCGGCGGCGCCATTGCCATCGAGCCAGCGGCTCGCATCGTAGATATCCCCTAGGGCGAAAGGGTCGCCCGGACGGAGGGTCGCATCCCAGAAAAAGGTATCACCCGTACCCGGGGGCGGGGGCGGTGGGGGGCGTTCCACAGACCGGTACCGGCGAGATCGGCGACCCACGGGATGTGTTGCAGAACGCCTCCACCGAGGTCGAACTCACCCTGCCCCACCACGAAGCGGCCATTGCCACTTACGGCCTCGGCCTCGAAACGACCGAGCCAACGGCTGACATTCACTCCGGCACCAGCGAGCACGTCGAGCAGGAGGCGCCCCTCCGGGGAGCTGCCAGACGCCGGGCCGGTGTCCCAGACGATGGCGGAGGGCGTCGGGGAAACGGGGGACGCACCGTTGCCAACCACCAACGTGTTGTCGTCGGCCACGTCCACGGCCTCGAGCCCCTTTGGGCCGCAACCGGGGCATGGGGGCGCGCGCAGGACCTGGGTGGTGAAACCGCCGGCGCCGGAGTCGCGCCACAGCACGGCCCCGGGCGGTCCGTTACCGACCCCCAGATAGGTGCCGACGATGGTAGAGCCATCTGCCGAGATGGCCTCGGCTTGGGTACCGTTGTCCAGGTACACGAGCGGATTGGCCGGATCGGTCGGTCGGGGCAGATTGACTGCCACGCCGGCCTGAGGATCGAAGCTGAAGGCCTGCGCCGGCAGGAAACCGCCCCCGGGGGCGCGCTCCTGAAAACTACCGACCAGCCGGTTGCCGTCGCCCGAGACACCGCTACCGAAGCTCCGCGCGTTTGCCGGCCCTCCCAGGCCAGGAGGGAAGAAGTCAGCCTGGCCGCCGAAGTTCATGAACGCCCCTGGACCAGAACTACCCACGAAGCTGCCGCCCGCGAACACCGGGAACGCCCCGGTGCCCGCGACCACGCTGCCGTCCCTCGACAAGGCATTGACGGCGCGTGGGTAATTCTGGTCGGTGCCGAAGTAATCGGTGCCGGTGGGGCCGATGCGGAATCCGAGCTCCGGACCGAACGGCGCGCCGAAACTGCCGCCGATGAAGACCTCGTTCCCGTGCACGCTGACCGCGCGCGCCTCGCTCCTCTCGTAGCTGTAGATGATGGGCTGAGTTGGCAGGCTCCCTTCGATGAGCGGGCGCAGGTTGGTGGCATCCCATGCGCCGGTCATGCGGCGGTCCCAGCGCAGTGCATCGGTTGCGCCCGCGGTCGATACGCCGAAACCGACGATCACCGAGCCGTCACCAGAAATGTCGAGCGCGGCGCCCGATCCGCCGATGAGGCCACCGGGCAGCGGCAGCGGTGTGAGGCTCGCCGCCTCGGCGGCGGGCAGCGCGGCGGCCAGGGCCAGGGCCAGGGGGCGATAAGCGGACGCGGTCATGGGGAAGCTCCAGAGGGGCGCGAGAACGGAGACGGACGGGGCAGATGTATCCTAGACACCACTGAAGCCCACCCCCCCGTCAACCTCAACCGGCCACTTCAAAATTTACCAATCGGCTCACACTTTCGCGCCGTGAGCGCCCCGGTCCGGACCAGGAGCAGGAGGTGCGGCAGATTTTTTGTCAGCCTCTGAACCCGCACGCCCGTCGCCAGTCTGTTGACGCCACTGTGGCTTCGGCCAGAATGCGCCTCCTTCATCGCAGACCGGTCTGCCCTCGCCAGGGCGGTGCGGAAGCGCCCGTGAGGGGAAGCGGTATCGGCGGTGCCCGGGCAAGATCCCCGCGCCGCAGCGTTTTCTCCGGACACACAGAAAATCACGAGGGCACCCGGTCGCGAGGTGCCCCGAACAGGGAGTCGAGAGACAGGCATGCAGCACGCCATCGAGGTACGTGGCCTGGACAAGCGCTTCGGCCAGGTCCATGCCGTGAAGAATGTGAGCTTCACCCTCTCCTACGGTGAGGTCCTGGGCTTCCTCGGTCCCAACGGGGCTGGCAAGTCCACCACCATGAAGATGATCTGCGGCTTTCTCGAGCCCACGGCCGGTCATGTGACGGTGGCCGGTCATGCCATCGACGAGGACCCCATCGCTGCCCGCCGCGCCATCGGCTATCTGCCCGAGGGTGCGCCGGCCTACGGCGAAATGACGCCACGTGCCTTCTTCGAATTCATCGGACGCGTGCGCGGACTGGAGCGGCGCTATCTCGAGTCCCGCATCCGCGAGGTGGTGGCCCGCATCCATCTGGAGTCGGTCATCGATCGCCCCATCGAGACCCTCTCCAAGGGCTTCAAGCGCCGGGTGGGCCTCGCCCAGGCCATCCTGCACGACCCGCGCATCCTCATCCTCGACGAGCCCACCGACGGCCTCGATCCGAACCAGAAGCACGAAGTGCGCAGCCTCATCCGCGAGATGGCGGCCGAGAAGGCGATCATCATCTCCACGCACATCCTGGAAGAGGTGGATGCCATCTGCAGCAACACGCTCATCATCGCCGATGGCCGCCTGTGTTTCCGCGGCACACCGGCCGAGCTGCAATCGCGCTCGCGTCAGCACAATGCGGTCCTGCTGCGACTGCCCGAGATGGACGCCATCCGCGTGCGCGGCGAGCTCGCCCGCTTGCCTGGTGTGGCCGCCATCGATGACCTCGGTCGCGCCGGCGCGAGCCACCGGTTGCGTGTCTGCGCCCAAGAGGGGCGCCCGATCATCGCCCCCATCGCCGAGCGGGTGCGCGCGCTTGGTATCGAGCCCGAGGAAATCGCCGTGGATTACGGCCGGCTGGATGAAGTGTTCCGCAACATCACCCTGGGCAGCCTGACCGACAACCGGAGGGCGCTCACGTGATCCTGTCCCCCCAGACCCTGGCCGTGGCCCGGCGCGAACTCGGTGCCTACTTCGCCACCCCCGTGGCCTACGTCTTCATCGTGATCTTCCTGTTCCTGGCCGGCGTGTTCACGTTCTACGTGGGCGCCTTCTTCGAACGCGGGCAGGCGGATCTGCTGCCCTTTTTCCAGTTCCATCCGTGGCTGTATCTGTTCCTCATCCCGGCCATCTCCATGCGGCTGTGGTCCGAGGAGCGCAAGACCGGCACGGTGGAACTGCTGATGACGCTGCCCCTGACACTGGGCGACGCCGTGCTGGGGAAATTCCTCGCGGCCTGGGCCTTCACCGGCATCGCGCTGGCACTCACCTTCCCCATCTGGATCACCGTCAACTATCTGGGCGACCCGGACAACACCATCATCCTGGTGAGCTACCTCGGCAGCTTCCTCATGGCGGGCGGTTTCCTTGCCATCGGTGCCTGCATCTCCGCGACCACCAAGAACCAGGTCATCGCCTTCGTCGTGAGTCTGGTCGTGTGTTTCCTCTTCGTGCTCGCGGGCTATCCCGTGGTGCTCGACTTCTTCAGTGGCTGGGCACCGCCCGCGCTGGTGCAGGCGATCGGATCACTGTCCTTCCTGACCCACTATTCGGCCCTCACCAAGGGGGTGGTCGACCTGCGGGATGTCCTTTATTTCGCGGCGCTGATCGGCTTCTGGCTGTATGCCAACACCGTGGTCATCGAGCTGAAGAAGGCGGAGTAGCACATGAATCGCAAGGCACTCTCCAGTACCGGCCTGCTGCTCGCGGCCATCCTGTTTCTCGCCGTGATCACGGTGAGCAACGCCCTTCTCACCGGACTGCGCATCGACCTCACCGCGGCGCAGCTCTACACCCTGTCGGACGGCACGCGCAGGGTGCTCGCCGGCATCGACGAGCCCATCCGCCTGCGGTTCTACTACTCGTCCGCGCTCTTCGCCGACGTGCCCCAGATCGCCACCTATGGCGATCGGGTGCGCGAACTGCTGCGTGAGTACGTGCGTGCGGCCGACGGCAAGCTCGAACTCACCATCATCGATCCGGAACCTTTCTCCGAGACCGAGGACGAGGCCGTGGCTGCCGGCGTGCAGCAGATCCCCATCGGCCAGGCGGGTGAGATGGGTTACTTCGGTCTGGTCGGCAGCAACCTGACCGACGACGAACTCGTCATCCCCGTGTTCCAGCCCGGGCGCGAGGCCTCGCTGGAATACGAACTCTCGCGCCTCATCCACGGGCTTGCCCATCCGGTGAAGCGCAAGGTCGGCGTCATGAGCTGGTTGCCGCAGTTCGCGGAAGGCGGCAACGCCGCCCTGTTGCGCCTGGTGGCCGAGGGCTACGACATCACCTGGCTGCCGCAGGACACCCGCAACATCGGTGCCGACATCGACACCCTCGTCGTGATCCATCCGAAGGAGGTAGGCAAGCTCACGCGCTACGCCATCGATCAATTCATCCTGCGCGGCGGTCGCGCGATGATTTTCGTGGATCCGCTCTCCGAGGAAGATCCGGTGGAGCCCGATCCGGCGCGTCCGCTCATCCTGCCCTCGCGCAGTTCAAACATGCCCGAACTGTTCGCCACCTGGGGTCTGTCGCTCGACACCTCGATGATCGTGACCGACGTCAGCCATGCCATCCGGGTGCAGTACGCCGGCGGTCGCGGCCAGCAGGAAGTGGAATTCCTGCCCTGGCTGGCCTTGGGTGAGCGCGGGCTGTCGCGGGAGGAGTTCTCCACCAATCAGCTCGCGCGCGTACATCTGGGCAACGCGGGTGAACTCGTGATCGACCCCGCTGCCGGCACCGAGCTGATCCCGCTCCTCAGCACCGGGCCACAGTCCATGCTGCTCGAGACCGACGCCGTCATCTTCCAGCGCGACCCGGCCCGGCTGCTCGGGCTCTTCAAGCCAGAGGACAAGCGTCGGCACATCGCCGTGCGCCTGAGTGGGCAGGTCGCCAGTTCCTTCCCCGAGGGCCGACCGAAGATCGAAGGCCTGATGGAGGCCGATCCGGACTTCCGTGCCGAGTCCGCGGGGCCAGTCAACGTGGTCGTGGTGGCTGACACCGACATCCTCGCCGATCGCTTCTGGGTGCGCTTCCAGCAGACCCCGGCCGGTGCCACGACGCCGACCCCCATCGCCGACAACGCCAGCTTCTTCATCAACCTGCTCGACCAGCTCGGTGGCAGCGAGGACCTCATCTCGCTGCGCAGTCGCGCCATTTACGCTCGGCCCTTCACCCGCGTCGAGGAGATCCGGCGCGAGGCGGAGGCACGCTTCCGCGATGAAGAGCGGGCGCTGGAGACACGTCTTGCAGAAACCGAGAAGCGCATCGAGGCCCTGATGACGCCGCAGCAGGCGGGCGCCGGTGAGGGTGCCGGCCAGGTGCTGCTGACCGAGGCGCAGCGCGCCGAACTGGAGCGCTTCCGCGAGGAGCAGCTGCGTACGCGCCGCGAATTGCGCAACGTCCAGCGCGAACTACAGCGCAACATCGAACAGATGGGCAACACGCTCAAGTTCATCAACATCGGCCTGGTGCCGCTCATCATCGCAGTCATCGCGCTGCTCGCCGCGCTGAGCCGGGCAGCCATGCGGCGGCAAGCGCGACTCGTCTGAGCGCGGCAAGGGAGGCTCAATACCATGGCTCGTCGCTCCAATCTCGGCCTCGCCCTGCTCACCGTGGCAGCAGTGGCGGTGGCCATCTACCTCGCGCAGATCCACCGGCCCGCGACCGAACTCGAACGCGCTCCGCTCTACCCCGGGCTGGCCGCCCGCGCCAATGACATCACCCACATCGAGATCCGTGATGCGCACACCCACACCGAGATCATCCGCGAGGGGGAGCTTTGGGTAGTGGCCAACCGGGGCGGATATCCGGCCCTCTTCGAGCCGGTGAAGGCCCTGGTGATCGCCGCCTCCACCCTGCGCGTGCTGGAGGGCAAGACCAGCAACCCGGAGCTCTACCCACGCCTGGGCGTGGAGCCGCTCGATGCGCCCGGCTCGCGTGCCCGGCAGGTGCGCCTGTCCACGGCCGACGGCCAGACCCTGGCCGACTTCCTCGTCGGCGAGACGCGCGAGGCGCGTGAAGGTGGGCTGACCACCCTGCGCGGCCTGTACGTGCGGCGCGAGGGCGAGGCGC
>DNIF01000223.1:0-462 GCA_003485715.1 Gammaproteobacteria bacterium | reverse complement strand
CCGAGCGCGTGCAACGAATCGAGCTGGGTGAGTCCCTCGCCGCCAGCCGCGAGCGATCAACGGCCGCCGATTTCACCCTCGCACCGATCCCGGAAGGCCGCCGACTGCGTTCGCAGGCCATGGTCAACAGCCTCGCGACCACCCTGGCCGAGTTGCGCATCGACGACGTGGATGCCGCAGCGGCACGTCCGCTGTCGGGTGAGACACTGCGGGCGACACGGTTCGTCACCTTCGATGGCCTCGCCATCACGGTGCACACGGCTGAACGCGACGATGGTGTCTGGGCCCGTTTCGAGTTTGCCCACGAATCGCCGGCTGCCACCCCGACGGACGCCCCAGTGGCGACGCCGGCGGATGCGGTTACTGCCGCAGACGTGCCTGCAGCGGATCCGGCGCTGGCCACACCCGCCCCCGACGCCGCAGCGCAGGCCGCGGCACTCACAGCACGCACCACCGGCTGGG
>DNIF01000273.1 GCA_003485715.1 Gammaproteobacteria bacterium | reverse complement strand
CGAGGGAGTGGAACTCCGCACATGCGAGCCCCGCATCCATGCCCTCGGCCTTGTTGACTGCCAGCCACAGCGGTCGCTTCAGGGGACGCAGCGCAGCGGCGAGTTCCAGGTCTTCGGCCATCAGACCGGCGCGTGCATCGACTACGAGCACGATGGCGTCGGCCTCGGCGGCGGCCGTCAGGGAGTGGCGCTCCACCAGTGCGGCCAGTTCCTGCGGCTGCTCCTGCCCGACACCGGCCGTGTCCACCACCAGGTAACCACCACCCGCGACCCGTCCCTCACCCACCTTTCGGTCACGGGTCAGACCCGGGAAGTCCGCCACCAGCGCATCGCGGGTGCGCGTGATGCGATTGAACAGCGTGGACTTGCCGACGTTGGGGCGCCCAATCAGGGCAATCACGGGTTTCATGGTTCGTCCGGCCCGTAAGCGGTGACGTCGCCGCCCGCGGTGTACACCAGCAGCAGATCCTCCACCACCAGCGGGGCGGTGATGACGGGGCTGGAGTCCGCACGTTCCCGCGCGGCGAACTCACCGGTGCTGACATCCAGCCAGTGCACGTAGCCCTCGAAATCACCGACCACGACATGCTCTCCAACCACCGCAGGTGCCGACGTGCTGCGGTTGCGCAGCCCCTCCTGCTTCCAGATGACTTCACCGTTGCTGCGGTCGATGGCCCACACGGCACCGGCATCGTCACTCACGAAGACGTGGTCGCGCCCGACCGCCACACCGCTGTAGCTCGAGATCTCGCGGGTCCATTGCACCTCGCCCGTGTCCACGTCGTAGGCACCGAGACTGCCCTGGAAGCTTGCGACATACAGCGTGCCGTCGGCGACGGTGAGATCACCATCGATGTCCACCATCCGTTCGAGGTCCGTGCGCCCACGCGGCACTCCGACATTCGCCTCCCACAGGGACGTGCCTTCGAGCAGGTCCAGCCCCACCAGTCGACCGTTATCGAAGCCGATCATGACGATCGAACCCGCAATGACCGGCGCACTGCTGCCCCGCAGAGACAGCGTGGGCACGATGCGGTCGTAACTCCAGCGCCGACGCCCGTCACCGGCGTCGAGGCCGAAGACCTTGCCGTCCGCCGAGCGCACCACGACCACCCCAAGCCCTACGGCAGGTTCTGCGAGCACCTCGCTCGTCACCTGGGCACGCCAGAGCACCGCACCCTGGTCGGCCGAGAGGGCGGTGATCTCGCCATCTCGGCTGCCGACCACGACCAGACCTTCGCCCACCCCGGGGCCACCCGTGACGTGGGTCTGGGTATCCATGGACCATAGGCGCCGCCCGCCTTCCAGCGTGAGGGCAAAGACATCGCCATCGAATTCGGCCGCGAACACACGCCCGTGGTCCAGCACCGGACGCAGTCGGAGGTAGCGTCCGTCAGTACCCCCACCAACCGAGGCAGACCACAGCTCCCGGGGCCGATGTGTGATGAGGAACTCGCCCAGTTCAGCCGGCTGTGCAAGTTTGCGTGCCGCCTTGGTGGCCGCAGCGGCCTCGGGCGTCTGTTCCTCGTCGTCGAAGAGACCGGTGACGCCGCGGGTGATGGAATCCACCGTGCCACAGCCGGCAAGCAACGATACGCAGCCGACCAGGAGGATCGCGCGGAGCGGGGCGCGAGCGACCCGCGCTGCGACGCCGCGCAGGAAGTGCCCGGCGGTGGCGCAAGGGCACTCCTCTTGTGCCTCCCGGATCGGCAACGGCTGCATGTTCACGGGCTGCCCCCGGGGGCCTCGCTCCCCGATTCCGCGGCCGCATCATCCGTCGCCGGAGGCGCGACCGGTGCGGTTGCCGTGCCACCCGGCGGGGGCGCCACTCCGGGGTCGCCCTCGAGAACATCCGTCGCCGGTGCCAGTGCCGCCTTCTGTTCGAGCAGCCGCAGCAATTCGTCCGCCGCTGCCTGTGTGCGCTCGCCGACCGCGTCGCCCGCGGCATCGGGGGTGGGTCCACCCAAGGCATCGAGCTTGAGCGCGAGCGGGCTGTTCTCGTCGACGAGGGCGACCGGGTCGAGGCTGGCGGCGAGTTCGTAGGCCCTCCGCGCTTCGTCGAAGCGCCCAAGGGCCCGGTAGACATCGGCACGGGTCTCGGCCGTGAGCCTGGTGTTCGGCAGACTGACCGTGGGGCCGACCTGCGTGAGCGCATCGGCTGGTCGACCGAGTTCGAGATAGACCGCGGCCAGACGCGTACGGGCGAGCGTCACGAGCGGATCGTCCGGACGCTCCGCGATCAGTCGCTCGAGCTGGCCAGCGGCCAGCTCCCAGTTCCCTGCCCGGGCCTCCAGGCCCGCCAGTGCCAGGGCGGCAAAGGCAGCGTAGGCCGTGCCCTCGGCACTGCCGAGCAGTTCGCGCGCGATGGTGCGACCGCCCTCGGTATCACCCGTCTCCAGGGCGTTACTCAGGCGATTGAACTGCAGGGAGGCGGTCTCCTGGCTGTGACGCGCGGATTCCTCCCAGTAGCGCCAGCCGAACAGCACGGCGAGACCCAGCACGAGCCCCGACACCAGGGCACTGCCATGTCTGGCGAACCAACGCTTGATGGCCTCCAGTTGTTCGCGTTCGCTGTTGAATTCGTCCATTGCGGTGTCCTTGAGTAGCGGAGAGTGAGGTGGAGCGGGGCGGGCAACATCCGCCCCCCGAGGGTCAGGCCGGGGCGCACCGATCATGCCGCCCACTGACGCCTGGAGGCGATCCAGCCCGGGCAGAAAATTCGATGTTCGGGCGCAAGGTGCTTCAGGCCGGTACCAGCAAGGCATCCAGATGGGTGGCAAGGACCGTCTCTGCCACCTGCTGCTGGTCGCCACCCTCCTCGCGCAGGGCCTTCAGCGTGACCGAGCCCTGGGCGAGTTCCTCCTCACCCAGCACCAGGGCGACGCGGGCACCCGACTGGTCCGCGCGGCGGAATTGCTTGCCCAAAGGGCCACCGGCACAGTCGACCTGCACCCTGAGCCCGGGGCGCTCGGCGCGTAGCCGATCGGCGAGGGTCAGGGCGTGTGCCAGGGCGGCCTCGCCCGCGCTGACGAGGTAGACATCCGCGGTGGCTGTGCTGCCGGGCTGACCACCCTGGGCCGACATGAGCGCGAGCAGACGCTCGAGACCGAAGGCGCAACCCACCGCCGGGGTGGGCTGCCCGCCGAACTGGGCGATGAGGCCATCGTATCGACCACCGGCGCAAACCGTGCCCTGGGCGCCAAGTTCGTCCGTGATCCACTCGAAGACCGTGCGGTTGTAGTAGTCGAGACCGCGCACCAGACGCGGATTGATGCGGCATTCGATCCCGAGGTTATCCAGCAGACCGAGCAGGGCCTCGAAGTGTTCACGCGAGGCCGCGTCTAGGAAGCCACCGAAACCGGGCGCCGCCGCGATGATCTCGGCGAGATTGGGATTCTTGCTGTCGAGGATGCGCAGCGGATTGGTCGTTAGCCGACGCCGGGAATCCTCATCCAGTGAGGACTCGTGCGCCCGGAAGTAATCCACCAGCCGCTCCCGCCAGGCGGCACGCGCTTCCGGGTCCCCCAGGGTGTTGATCTCGAGCCGAAGCCCACTGAGCCCAAGTCGCGACCACAGCCGTGCCCCGAGCAGGATGACCTCCGCATCGATGGCCGGGCTGGCCATACCGAAGGCCTCCACACCGATCTGGTGAAACTGCCGGTAGCGACCGGCCTGCGGGCGCTCGTGACGGAACATGGGACCGCCGTACCAGAGCCGCTGCATCGGTCGCTCGCGCAGGAGCCGATGCTCCAGCACCGCCCGCACGCAGCTGGCCGTGCCTTCCGGACGCAGGGCAAGCGCATCGCCGCTGCGATCGGTGAACTCGTACATTTCCTTCTCGACGATGTCGGTCCCCGCACCCACGCCGCGGCGGAACAGGGCGAGCGGCTCCACTACCGGCATGCGGATCTCGGCATAGCCATGGGTGGCGAGGAGTTCGCGCGCCGCCGCTTCCAACGCCTGCCATGCGGGCGCTGCCGCCGGCAACACGTCGTTCATGCCGCGCACAGCCTTGATCGGGTTGTTCATTCAGCGAGTCTCGGGACGGACGGCGCAGGCCACGCTGCGCCCTGCCGACCATTCGCAGTGCGAGCGGTGCCTCTCACCGAGCCGGTCGGGGCAAGGGCTCGGCACCCGCCTGGGTAACCAGCAGGCGCGCTACACCCTCGCGGGCAAGTGGCAACAGGGGTACGTCCTGGCCTTCAACGCTGAGGCGCGCGGCGCGGATATTGCCGATGATGACCCGGAGCGGCCCGTCGCCCCGCGTGGCGATGGTCTGGCCCCCGCTCGCCATGTTGAAAAAGAGACGACGATCATTTGCGTCGTAGACCTCCACCCAGGACTGGGCACTGAGGCCGATGGTGATGCTCACCTGGCCAGTGCCGGTAGTAGCGGTGGTAGTGGCGGTCGCTCCGACGGCGGCAGGGTCGCCGGCCTCCGCGAGGCTCTCTGCGGCCGCCGTGGTCGGCACACCCTCCGCGTTCGCGGCCGTCGCTTGCGACTCCACGCCAATCACGGCGGCGTCGCCTGCGGCTACGGCATCAGCCGCAGCCGCGTCGGCTGCCACCTCGCCGGTGCCGGCATCGGTCGCGGGCTCTCCCGGCGGCCGGTAGGCAAGCGAGGTGTCACCTGTCGGGGCATCCCCCGCAGCGGCCGGGTCGACCACCGACGGATCCACGATGGGGTAGCGATAGGGGACACCGCCGGACTCGGCCTGACCGACCACCGGGGCTGGCGGAGGCGTGTCCGCAGGCAGTTCGGCCACAATCGGGGCCTCGCCCGGGGCCGGGGCCCGCGCCGTCCACCAGACGAAGGCCAGACCGAGGACGACGATCGCCACGAGCACCGCGGCCAGACGCACGCCGCTGTGAGAGGTGTCGGCCTGGGCGGCCGGCTGGGAGGGGAAGGGGTGCAGGGGCGGCGGCTGGGCCAGCCCTGATCGGGTCTCATAGGCCCGCACCAGCGTGTCCCCGTCCAGGCCCACCTGCCGCCCATAGGAGCGCAGGTAGCCGCAAACGTAGGCCGGCGCGCGCAGTTCCTCGTAACGGTCCGCCTCCAGCGCCTCGATGATGCGCAAGTCCAGATGCAGGCGCGCGGAAATATCCGGCGCGGTGAGATGCATGGCCTCGCGCGCGCTGCGAAGTTGCGTGCCCGGAGTAGGTTGTCGCGCGGGGGCGGTGCCCTCCGCGGGGAGGCTGTCGGGAAGATCGGGATCGCGGTCAGTCATCGGATGCTGCCCTCGGTGGCCAGGGCCATGGCCTCCGGGGAATCAGGGAAATTGTTGCGCAGGGCCACGGCGTAGGCGAACTCGGCGTCGCGATCACCCAAGGCCCGCTCGATGCGCACACCCAGCCAGAGCGCCTCTGCCGTGGGCTCCATGACCCCGGCAAGGCGTTGCAGGAAAGCGCGGGCACGCAAGTGATCACCCTTCTCGAAATGGATGCGGCAGAGGTTCAACAGGGCGGGCGGCATGCGCGGATTGGATTGCAGGGCGCGTTCGAAACGCTCGACGGCCGCCACCTGATCACTCGCCGCGACGAGACAGAGCCCCGCGTTCGTATGGGCGTTCTCGGGGGTGGCGTAGAGCGGATTCGCGATGGCCCGATCGAAAAGGGCCAGCCCTTCCTGTACCCGACCCTGCGCGCACAGGAACTGCCCATAGTTGTTGAGGGCCCCGGAGCCGTTCGGCTGCAGTTGCACTGAGCGCTGGAAATGCCGGTCGGCATCCTGATCCTGGCCAAGACGGGCGTAGAGCAGCCCGAGTGCGTCGTGGGCCGGGCCGTAGCCGTCATCGATGGAGATCGCGCGCTCCAGGCGCATCAGGGCTGTCTCGAAGTTGCCCTGGCGGAAATACTCGATGCCGAGCTGTGTGTTCAACACGGCCATGGAATCACCCTCTTCGGCACGCGCGAGTGAGGGTCTCTCCTGAGCGCCCGTTTGACAGCCGGCGAGCAGGACCGCAAGCAGGAACACGGGCAGGGTCGGCACGGGCTTCATCCGGCGTGGACCTCCGGAAAGGCCGCTGCGAGGGGCACGTCCCGAGGCACCGCATCCGCGCGATGCCGGGCGGCTCGGGCCATCACCTTGCCCACGAGTTGCCCACAGGCGGCGTCGATGTCGTCGCCGCGGGTGCGGCGGGTGATGCAGATGAGACCCAGCGCCCGCAGGACCTCCCGGAAGGCATCGATCACCGGTTGCGGTGAGCGCCGGAAACCCGCCCCGGCGAAGGGATTGAAGGGAATGAGATTGACCTTTGCCGGCATACCCCTGAGCAGCCTGGCCAAGGCCCGGGCATGGGCCGGTGAATCATTCACGCCATCGAGCATCACGTACTCGAAGGTGATCGAACGATGGGGGTCAAGGGTGGCGTAGCGCCGGCAGGCGGCCAGCAGTTCGGCGATGGGGTAGGTCCGGTTGATGGGCATCAGGCGGTCACGCAGCGCGTCATCCGTTGCGTGCAACGACACGGCGAGGCTCACACCCGAGACCTCGCGCAACCGGTCGATGGCTGGAACGATCCCCGCAGTGGAGAGGGTCACCCGCTTGCGCGCCAGGCCATAGGCGCAGTCATCCATCATCAGATCCATCGCCCGCACGACGTTGTCGAAATTCATCAGGGGCTCGCCCATGCCCATCATCACCACGTTGGTGATACGACGGTTGTCGTGCGGGTGATGTTCCAGGGCCTCGGCGGCGCGCCACACCTGGCCGATGATTTCCGCCGTGCTGAGATTGCGACTGAAGCCTTGGGTGGCCGTGGCGCAGAAACCGCAGGCCATGGCGCAACCCACCTGGGAGGAGACACAGAGCGTGCCGCGATCAGGCTCCGGGATGAAGACCGTCTCGACCCGGTTGCCCGCGTCCACCTGCATGACCCACTTGCGCGTGCCATCAGCGGAGAGGTGGTCGAGCACGACCTCGGGTGCCCGGATCTCGGTGGCGGATTCGAGCTTGCCACGCAGGACCTTGCCGATGTTGGTCATGCCGCCATAGGCGGCGTGGCGCTCGTGGTACACCCAGCGCATGATCTGCGTGGACCGCCAGGGCTTCTCTCCCAGATCCCCGAGCAGCCGGCCAAGTCCGGCGCGATCGCAGTCGAGGACATTGACCCGCGCGCCCGCAAGGGCTGCTGGTTCGGGGATGGAAGGAGAGGGCTCGGCGGGTTGCATGTTGATGGAGCGCCTCAGGCGCGTGGGCAGATCTCGAGGCCGGAGAAGAAATAGGCGATCTCACCCGCCGCCGTCTCTGCTCCGTCGGAGCCATGCACGGCGTTGGCCGAAATATCAGCGGCGAAGTCTGCCCGAATGGTGCCGGGTGCTGCTTCTTTCGGGTTGGTGGCCCCCATCAGTTCGCGATTCTTGAGGATAGCGTTCTCGCCCTCCAGTACCTGCACCATCACCGGCCCGCTCACCATGAAGTCGACCAGCTCACCAAAGAAGGGGCGATGGCGATGCACGGCGTAGAAGCCTTCGGCCTGCGTCCGCGAAAGCTGCATCATGCGGGCGGCAACGATGCGAAGCCCCGCTTGCTCGAAGCGCGCGTAGATCT
>DNIF01000219.1 GCA_003485715.1 Gammaproteobacteria bacterium | reverse complement strand
TTCCCCTGATCCAACGGCCATCACGACCATCGCGGATGCTGGTAGGACGCCCCAGCGACCCCAGCGGCCCATCCAGGATGAGGAGTTCCTCACCCTGAAAATAGCGCCGTACGGCAAGGGCACTGGCTGCCGGCGGGCGTGAGGTCGGGTTCGCGCTGGTCGAGACCAGCGGGCCGACCGCCTCGGCGAGTCCCCGCGCCAACGGATGGGCAGTCACTCGGACGGCGAGCGTGGGGCGTCCTCCGGTCAGCAGGTCGGGGACCCCCGGTCGTGCAGGCAGGAGCCAGGTGTGGGGACCCGGCCAGCTTGCGGTGATCTCGGCCTGGAGCGGGCCGGCTGGTGGCTCAACCCATTCATCGAGGTCTGCAATGGAGGCGGCGATGAGCAAAAAGCCCTTCGCCGGCGAGCGCCCCTTCAGCTCGATGATCCGCGCCACGGCCGGTAGGTAGTCCGCCCGGCACGCGAGGCCAAACACCCCCTCGGTCGGGTGTGCAATCACGCCCCCGGCCTTGAGCGTGCGAACGGCGCGTAGCCAGGGGAAGATCGGAGCAGGCAGGTTGCGTTTCATCGGGAGAAGGATTTGCCGGTTTGTGCTGGGGCTCGCGCCAGTCGCAGAGTCGGAGGCCTCGGGGTCCAGTGAAATCAGCGGCGTCGGGCAGCGACGCGCGAGGGCAGGTCAGGGCTGGAACTGCTGCCTGCTGCTGAGGCCTTCGGTTGCTGACTGGTCGCTCCCTCGTGCCCGTTATCCGAAACGGCAACCGAAGGTCGTGTTCGCTTGCCGGCGGCAGGGGCAACTTTGCCCTTCCGGGTCTCGAGGGGCGCACCTTCGGCGGCCTGCTTTGCGGCCTTCGCGACAGCCGTTCCCTTGACCGCGGATTTCGCCTTGGTGGGACTCGCTACCTTCTTTTTGACCGCCTTGACCGCCCGCTTTGCGCCTCCGGTCTTTGCCGACCCAGCTACCTTCTTCTTCCTGCCCGTGCGACCTGCTGGAGCAGCCTTCGGCGCAGCATCGTCATCCTGCGCGGCCGCCGCGCCTCGGCGTTGAGCGGTTTTCCGCCCTGACGCGGGCTTGGTCGCCTCTTTGCCCGATGTCGCAGCAGCGGACTGCCTTGTTGCGCCCTTCTTCTTCGCGCCCCCGCGCACCGGCTTCTCAGGTGCCTCCTCCAGCAGCCGCAAGACTTGCTCGAGACCCAGCGACAGCGGATCCACGTCCTTGGGGATCTTGCCGTTCTTCCGTCCGTCCGTGATGAAGGGACCCCAGCGCCCGTTCAGGATGCGTACCTCGCTACCCTCCCAGGTGCGAATCACCCGGGCGGCATCGGCGGCAATCTTCTCGGCCACCACCTCACGGGCGCGCTCCGGCGAGATGGTGTAAGGGTCATCTCCAGCGGCGAGCGAGGCGTACTTGCTGCCGTAGCGCACATATGGCCCGAAGCGGCCGATGTTCACGGAAAGCGAGGTGCCGTCGTCGAGTGCGCCCAAGTCACGCGGCAGCCGGGTAAGGCTCAAGGCCTCATCCAGGGTGATGCTCTCCATGCGCTGACCGGGCTTGAGACCGTAGAAGCGCGGCTTCTCCTCGCCCTCTGCCTCTCCGATCTGTACGCACGGCCCGAAGCGCCCGAGCCGGACGTAGACCGGCTGCCCGGCAGGATCCTGGCCCAGCAGACGCGCCTTGACCGCCTCCTTGCGGGAAATGTTGCCCTCCTTCTCCTGCACCTGGCGGTCGAAGGGCTCCCAGAACTCGCGCATCAGCGGTACCCACTCACTTTCCCCGCGCGAGACGGCATCGAGGTCGTCTTCCATGCGCGCCGTGAAGTCGTAGTCCACGTAGCGCCCGAAGTGTTCGGTGAGGAAGTCGTTGACCACGAGACCGACGTCCGTCGGCCGGAAGCGGCGGTTGTCCATCTCCACGTACTCGCGCGCCATGAGCGTCTGGATGATGGCGGCATAGGTCGATGGGCGCCCGATGCCGAGTTCTTCGAGTGCCTTCACCAGACTGGCCTCGCCAAAGCGCGGCGGCGGCTCGGTGAAATGCTGGGTCGCCGGTATCTCGAGCAAGGCCAGTCGCTGCCCCTCCTGAAGCTCCGGCAAGAGGCGGTCAGCGTCGTCATCATCATCGCCGGCCTCGGCGGGACGCCGATCCTCATCACGGCTTTCGCTGTAGACGGCCATGAAGCCGGGCGCAGCGACGCGCGAGCCGGAGGCGCGGAAGCGGTTGCCCTCGCCACAGGCGAGGTCGGCGGCCACCGTATCGATGAGCGCCGGGACCATCTGACAGGCGACGGTGCGCTTCCAGATGAGTTCATAGAGCTTGGCCTGATCCGCACTCAAGTGACGCCGGACATCGGCCGGGGTGCGGAAGACGGAGGTGGGGCGAATCGCCTCGTGGGCCTCCTGTGCGTTCTTCGATCGCGTCTTGAACACACGCGGTGCATCCGGCACCTGATCAGCCCCATAGCGCTCGGCGACGAAGCGCCGGATTTCGGTCAGCGCCTCCTGCGAGAGGGTGAGCGAGTCGGTGCGCATATAAGTGATGAGCCCGACCGATTCACTCCCGAGGTCCACCCCTTCGTAGAGTTGCTGGGCCACCCGCATGGCGCGACTGGCGCTGAAACCCAGCTTGCGCACGGCCTCCTGTTGCAGGGTGGAGGTAATGAAGGGTGGTGCCGGCTGGCGCCGGCGTTGCTTGCGTTCGATGCCAAGGACGATGAGGGTCCCGAGGGCGCCGGGCAACTCGCCCTGACCGCGCGCGGCCCGACCCAGCTCCGCGCGCCAGACCTCGGCCTCAGTACCGTTGGTCACGCTGAACTGGTGCAGCTTCTCGCCGGCGTACCAGGAGAGGCGGGCCGGAAACTCGGCACCATCGGCGGCGACGCGGGCACCGATGTTCCAGTATTCCTGCGGCACGAAGGCCTCGATGGCGCGTTCACGCTCGCAGATGAGCCTGAGCGCCGGGCTTTGCACTCGGCCCGCAGACAGTCCCTGGCGGATCTTGCGCCATAGCAATGGGGACAGATTGAAGCCAACCAGGTAATCGAGGGCACGCCGCGCCTGCTGGGCGTTCACCAGCGGCATGGAAAGCTCGCGCGGGTGGGCTACGGCCTCCTGTACGGCCCCCTTCGTGATCTCATTGAAGACGACCCGCCGTACCTCGCGATCACGCAACAGGCCACGTTCCTCGAGCAGTTCTTTGAGATGCCACGAGATGGCCTCGCCTTCGCGATCGAGGTCGGTGGCGAGATACAGGCATTGGGCCTTGCCGAGGGCGCGGGCAATGGCATCGACATGCCTCTGATTGCGCTCGATGGGCACGTAGTGCATGCGGAAGCCCTGATCCGGCTCCACGGCCCCGCGCTTGGCCAGGAGATCGCGGACGTGGCCGTAGGACGCGAGCACCTCGTAGTCGGGCCCCAAGTACTTCTTGATTGTACTGGCCTTCGCGGGCGACTCGACGATGACGAGATTCTTCGGCATGGACTGCGGACTCTGGGCTGGTGGATGACGTTATTGCGTTTCCCGGTAGCTACGTCTCGCGGTTACCGAGCCAGCCCCATTGGTCAGCCACGGGTCGCTGCCGCGCGCCATCCATGTGGCCATTGATGGCTTGAGGATCGTGTTCTTCCGGCCGCGCGCAGGCGGGTGGTGCGTCATTCCGAGCATCGTCCGGTCTCGGGCGTATTTGCGCATACGCCTCCCCATCTGCCCCCGAAGCAGCGGCCAGTTGAAGTAACGATGAGGCCCGCCCATCCGCGTGCCGGGCACCCCGGTGTCAGTGCAGGCTGCGAGAGGCTTCGTCGACAAGGAGGTCTTCGAGAAGTGCGGCACTGTCCTCCTGCCCGGGCTGGTTGAACAGCACCATGAGGACCACCCAACGGGCCTGTTCGAGGTCTATTTCGTCGGTGTCCAGCGCCATGAGCCGATCGATGACTGTCTCCCGGCATTGGGCGTTGAGAACCCCGGCCTGGCCAAGGAAGTGGATGAAACCGCGCACATCCGCAGAGAGACGTTCCATCTCGATATCGCAGAATATCCTCATGGAACCAGCCGATGGTGTGGCCGAAAGCGCATCCGCCTGTTCTCCGGACAGCCCCTGCAACCAGTCGAAGGCGCGCTCCACGTCGGGCTCGGAGAAGCCGGCGTCGTGCAGTTCGGCCTGCAACCGGCGTTGGTCGAGGGCCGACTCGGTGCCCTCGCCCAGGTATTGCTCGAACAGGTAGTGCAATACGTCCAGCACGGTCTGCCTCATGTCACGTCCTCAGTCAGGCTTGCGTTGGAACGTCCCCGCCGGCCCCACCCATACGAGGCCGGAAAGCTCGAGCGCAGCCAGAATGGAAGAAACGTCGCTGACGGTCAATCCGCTGCGGAAAACCACTGAGTCGATATCCACGAGGTCTGTGCCCATTGCCGCGAGCACTCGCCGCACGGACGGCGACGACAGCGAGGCCGGCAGTTCCGCCGGCACGGCCCTCGTCGGTCCAGCATCGGGGGGTGGTCGAGGAGGCGCAACATGACCGCCCCGCCCGTCCCCGGCCCCGGCCCCGGCCCCGGCAGGTCTCGTAGCAAGCGGTCGCCGCTGCCGGGGCACGGGAAGTTGCAGCGGCAGGCTGGACAGCTCCTCGAGCACCTGGCTGGCGTCCTCCACCAGTCGGGCACCGTCGCGGATGAGGGCGTGGCAGCCCCGCGCCTCGGGGTTCGTCACCGATCCCGGCACGGCAAGGACCTCCCGCCCCTGGCCGAGCGCGAGCCGCGCCGTGATGAGCGAGCCGCTGGGTTGTGCCGCCTCCACCACGACCACCGCGCGGGCCAGGCCGCTGATGAGACGATTGCGACGCGGGAAGTGGTGCGGCCTGGCGGTGGTGCCAGGCGGAAACTCGCTGACCAGCAGCCCGCAGGCAGCGACCTCGGCGTACAGTTCCGCATGCTCCCGCGGGTAGACGACGTCCGGCCCACAGCCGGACACACCCACCGTCGGGCCCGCGCCCCCAGCCGCCAGGGCACCGCGATGGGCCGCAGCATCGATACCGCGCGCAAGGCCACTCGTGATGACGAGACCAGCCTGGGCCAAGTCCCTGGCGAGCCGATAGGCGTGCTCGGCACCCCCCGGTGAGGGCCGGCGACTGCCGACGATTGCCACCTGCAGGGCGGCGAGCAGCGAGCGATCCCCACTCACGAACAGCACGGGCGGCGGATCTTCGAGACTGGCAAGGGTCTCGGGATAGGCGGCGGCGTCCCATCCGACGAGCGCGTTTCCCGGTTGCTCGAGCCAGGCCAGACAGCGGGCGAGACGCCGGTCGTTGGGGGCTGGCAGCGAAATGCCTGCGTGCCGCAGCAGCTCGACCCGGGCACGCGGGTCGAAGTCCGATCCGCGTGCGCCCCACCAGTGGGCGCGTGCGTCCGGGCAGGCCGCCAGGGAGAGCCACGCCGCGACGCTGGCCGCATCGACCGGGCACGAGTCTGAATCGGTCCCGCGCCCGACGCTGGCGGACGGCGGATTGGTGGTCGCGGTCGGAGGGCATCCTTGCATCGCCACAGTGTGAGGCGAGCGCCGCACGCAGGGCGACAGCAGGGGCGAAGTCGAGCCAGCGACGCGCCTCCGGGAACGCCACCGAACAGGCGGCGAGCCGAGCCGCTCAATCCACCGAGGGGCTGCGCAGGGCGTCGTGCAGACGGACCGGCCGCTCGATGTCCAGTACGATGGCGTAGGACACCCGCGGGAAGACACGGAAGACCATCGCCGTACCGGTGGGCTCGTCCGGCAGGCGCACCTCGACCTCGCGCTGGATGCGGTCCTGCCCGAGCGCACGATCCAGCGCTCGCTTGTTCGCGATGATGTCGTTGACGAAGTTCTCCACCACCTGTTCAGCTCCGGACTGATCGGCACGCTGGAACTCGATGCGCTCGATCTGCTGCTGCCCGCGCGTGGTGGCGATGGGGTCAAGCACCCGTGCCCCGGCCTCGTACACGGTCAGCACGTTGCCGGGCTCGAGACCCGTCTCACTGCCGTGATCCACCACCACAATCTGATATTGGCCGGCCTGCGACACACCATCCACCAGGGCGATCACGCGTCCTTCGATTTCGTTTGACGGTGGATGCGGGATGAACTCGGGGAATTGCTGCTTCTCCTCGGGCAGCAGGCGGTCACCGACGAGGATCTCGCGCACGCCGCCAGTCACCAACAACGTGGCGGGGTCGCCCGCGCGCGTGACCAGTGCGTCACCGACGTAGAGGGCCTCATGGCCGAGCACCTCGCCGACATCGGGCAGGCGCAGATTCGGCTCGTAAGCATGGTAGGTCACCCCGGTGCGCACGATGACCAGACGCTGACCCGGCTGGACTTCACCCAGTCCACGCGCATAGATGCGGTTGCCCGGACCGGCGATGAGTGTCTGGTCCTGACTCGACACCACGTAGGGCGCATCCCGTGCCTCCTGCGCGCTCAGCACCCGGGGGCGCTCCAGGAAAGGAGAGATTGCCTCGAGCGGAATGACGCGAATGGGCTCCACATTCGGCTGCTCGCGGACGCTTGGCGAACGCTTGAAACGCCGCCCGCCGAGGTGCACCTCACCGGGGATGACCGTCACCACCGGGCGGCCATCCACGTAGCTCAGGACGAGCCGATCGCCGGGGTAGATAAGGTGCGGGTTCTTCACCTCCGGGTTGGCGCGCCAGATCTCCGGCCACTGCCAGGGGTAAGTGAGGAAGCGACCGGCGATGTCCCAGAGGGTGTCACCGCGCTGCACGACGTATTCCGTCGGATGATCGGGCCGGAGTTGTGGTTCGGCCGCCGGCGCGACCCCGATCATGCCCAGGAAACCCAAGGCCGCCAGCAGCAATTTGTTCAGCATAAAAAACACCTTGGCGGTATTCGTTGATGAACTTTAGCAGAGCCCTTGGCCAAAGGCGAAACCGGAATCGCGAACCACCGTCGACCCACTGCCGAACGGCCCGGGTTCACAGGTGTCCGTGCCTCGGGCCACTGGCGATACACCCTGTGGCGGGCTTTCGCTATCCTGCCCCTATCCCGGAGGATCCCCCATGGCACTGCTGACCATCCTGCATCATCCCGACCCGCGCCTGCGCACCCGGGCAGCGCCGGTGGAAGCCTTCGATGCCACCCTCGAACGGCTGGTGGAAGATCTGCTCGAGACCATGTACGCCGCCCCGGGCATCGGGCTTGCCGCCACCCAGGTCGACGTGCACCGGCGGGTGCTGGTGGCCGACGTCAGCCGCGAGCAGGACCAGCCGATCTGCCTCGTCAACCCGGTTCTCCTCGAAACTGTGGGTGAGGAAGAAATGGAGGAGGGCTGTCTGTCGGTACCGGGCGTCTATGAGACCGTGCAGCGCGCCGACCGCATACGGGTCCGTGCGCAGAACGTGCGCGGCGAATTCTTCGAGTTCGACGCCGACGGGCTGCTCGCCGTCTGTATTCAGCACGAGATGGATCACCTGGAAGGCCGCCTGTTCGTCGACTACCTCTCGCCGCTGAAGCGCAACCGGATCAAGCGCAAGCTCGAGAAGGCCCAGCGCGCGGCCCTGTGAGCG
>DNIF01000225.1:2267-3334 GCA_003485715.1 Gammaproteobacteria bacterium | reverse complement strand
TCGCATCCACGAAGGTGACGACATCCCCGGGCGGCGCGCGGAAGCCCCAGCAAGCCACGTCCCCGGCCGCGAGCCGGGCGTCGGCGGCAGACGCGTTCAGTTGCGCACAACGACCCTCGTAGCGCGGCGGGCGACCGGCCAGCAACTGTGCGCGGCGGCTCGCCTCGAGCATCTCGCGGGTGCAGAAGCAGGGATAGGCGTGCCCAGCCTGCCGGAGGGCCGCGAGACCACGCTGATAGTGCGTCGAGCGTTCGCTCTGCCGATAGGGCCCGGCACCCCCGCCCTGCTCGGGCCCCTCGTCCGGTTCGAGACCAAACCAGGCGAGGTCTTCGTAGAGATCGGCCAGCACCGATTCATCGTGACGCGAGAGGTCGGTGTCCTCGATCCGCAGGATGAAGCGGCCCTGATGGCGTCGCGCAAGCAGGGCGGCGAACAACGCGGTGCGCAGGTTGCCGACGTGGATGCGGCCGGTGGGGCTCGGGGCAAAGCGGGTTCGTACGTTCTCGGCGCGCATGGGGCGGCTAGTGTACTGTAAGCCCCGCTTGGGCATGGCCTACGCCACGCCCCTCATCCGTCCGGAGACTCCCCATGCAGGTCCGCTTCATCACCAGCCACGGCCCCTTTGATGTCGAACTCGACGCCACCCGGGCACCCGGCACGGTTGCAAATTTCCTGGGCTACGTGCGGAGCGGTTTCTACGATGGCACCCTTTTCCACCGCGTGATCCCGAACTTCATGGTGCAAGGCGGTGGTCTGGAACCGGGCCTGCGCACCCGGCCGACCGGCGAACCCATCCAGAACGAATCCGGCAACGGCCTCTCGAATCGTGTGGGCACCATTGCCATGGCACGCACCTCGGCACCCCATTCAGCCACTGCGCAGTTCTTCATCAACGTGGTCGACAACGCCTTCCTCGACAAGGAATCCCCCCATGGCGACGGCTGGGGTTACTGTGTCTTCGGTCACGTGGTCGCTGGCATGGATGTGATCGAGAGCATCCGGCGAGTACCTACCGGAAACCGCGGCGGCCAGCAGGACGTCCCCGTCGAGGACGTCATCATCCAGTC
>DNIF01000225.1:0-1853 GCA_003485715.1 Gammaproteobacteria bacterium | reverse complement strand
CCGATCTGCACCTGAGCGAGGAGCGTCCGGAGCAGATCGAGCGCTTCGATGCCCTCGTCGACCGTGCGAGCATCGAGGCTGAACGGGTCTTCCTGCTCGGGGATCTCGTCGAAGCCTGGCTCGGAGACGACGATGAGCGGCCGCCGCACCCGCAACTCATGCGCGGTCTGAGCCGGCTGACGGCTGCGGGGGTCCAGGTCTTCGTCGCGCACGGCAACCGCGACTTCCTCATGGGTGAACGATTCGCCGCCAGCACGGGCGTCTCTCTCATCCCGGAGTCGCTTTGCATCGACGTGAACGGGCAGCCCGCCCTGGTCATGCACGGGGATGCGCTCTGCACACTCGATGTCTCCTATCAGCAGATCCGTCGCACGCTGCGCGATCCCGCCTGGCAGGCGCGCATGCTGGTATTGCCTTTTGAGCAACGCCTGGCGCTCGCGCAGCAATATCGCGACCAGAGCCTCATGGTCAGTTCACGTAAAGACGAAAGCATCATGGATGTGACCCCGGCCGCGGTCGAGGCAAGCATGCGTGAGGCGGGGGTGCGCCTGCTCATCCACGGCCACACCCATCGCCCGGCCCGGCATCTGCTGGAACTCGACGGTGCAGCGGCCGAGCGCATCGTACTCGGCGACTGGTACGGCGAGGCAGCGAGCGTGCTGGTGGCGAACGGCGAAACGCTCGTCCTGACCCCGCTGGCGCAGTACCTCTCCGGAGCACGGCCGGAGGAAGGGTTCAGCTCAGGGGGGCTGTGACCGACTCGGCTCCGAAACAGTACCGAGCAGTGCGTGCAGATGCCCCCAGTCGAAGTAGGGTCCGGGGTCGGTCTTGCGCCCGGGTGCGACATCGCTGTGCCCAACGATGCACTCTGACGTGATCCGCGGATAGCGCCGCATGATGATGCGGATGAGTTGTGCAAGCGCCTGGTACTGAAGCGCTTCGAAGGCACTGCCGTCGTCACCTTCCAGTTCGATGCCGATGGAAAAATCATTGCAGGCCGACCGCCCGCGGAAAGTCGACACCCCCGCATGCCAGGCCCGATCAGGCAGCGCGACGAACTGCACCAGCGCGCCGGTCCGGCGCACCAGCAGGTGCGCTGAGACCCTGAGATCGGCTATTCCCCGAAAGTAGGGATGCGCGCTCGGATCCAACCGGTTGAGGAAGAGGTCCTCGATGTACGACCCGCCGAACTGGCCGGGAGGCAGACTGATCGCATGCACGACCAGCAGCTCTGGCTCATTGCCCGGCGGGCGTGCATCACAATTGGGCGACGGCAGCCACAACGCTGACTGAATCCGCCCCTCGGGATCGAGCACTGCTTCGTGCATCATGGCAGCCTGAAAACGGCCGGTGGCCGCCCCCCATGACCGAGTAGCTCCGCATGCAGGATGCCCCCCAGCCGCTGCCCGAGGATCTGGACGCCACGGTGAGCCTCGCCCTCGCCGAGGACGTCGGCAGTGGTGACGTCAGCGCAGGGATCCTTGCGCCCGAGGCGTGGGCCGAGGCAACCGTGGTCTCGCGCGAGGACACCACCGTGGCTGGCGGGCCATGGTTCGACGCCGTGTTCCGTCAGCTCGACCGTCGAGTAGTGGTGGCCTGGCTGGTGGCAGAGGGTGAGCGGGTGCAGGCCGGGCACCTGCTCTGCCGGCTGTCCGGACCGGCACGGGCCCTCCTGACCGGCGAGCGCACGGCGCTCAACTTCCTGCAGACACTCTGCGGTACTGCCAATGCGGCGCGGCGCTACGCCGAGGCCATCGCAGGTTCCTCCTGTCGCATCCTCGACACGCGCAAGACCCTGCCCTGCCTGAGCAGCGCGCAGCTGTACGCGGTGCGCATCGGCGGTGCCGTGGACC
>DNIF01000287.1 GCA_003485715.1 Gammaproteobacteria bacterium | reverse complement strand
AGGATTCGCCTTTGTCAGCCACCCGTCTGGACGCCGCGCGGGCCGCCCGCATCGCCCACCTCGAGCCCCACCTCAAGGAACGCATCCTGTTCCTCGACGGTGCCATGGGCACCGTCATCCAGCAATTCAAGCTGTCCGAGGCCGACTATCGCGGCGAGCGCTTCGCCGACTGGCAGGGCAAGGATCTCAAGGGCAACAACGAGCTGCTCGTACTCACGCGCCCTGATGTCATCACCGACATCCACCGCCAATATCTCGAGTCCGGTGCGGACATCATCGAGACGAACACCTTCAACGCCACCGTCATCTCGCAACAGGAGTACTTCTTTGACGGCGGTGAGGTGCGCAAGGATCACCGCTTTTTCGACCGCGTGCTGAACGATCCCTCGCTGCACGAACTCGTGCACGAACTCAACGTCCAGGCCGTGGCCTGTGCCCGTGCAGCCGCCGCCACGGTCATGCAACAGAACCCGCATCGCGTCTGCTGGGTCGCCGGCGCCCTGGGCCCGACGCCGGTCAGCGCCTGCACCGTCGTGGACGTCAACGACCCCGGTTTCCGCCCTGCGCGCTTCACGCAACTCGTTGCCGCCTATCGCTATCAGATCGACACCCTCATCGCCGAGGGCGTGGACATCCTGCTGGTGGAGACAGTCTTTGACACGCTGAACGCCAAGGCCGCGCTCTACGCCATCGAAGAGGCCTTCGATGCCTGCGGCTTCCGCCTGCCCCTCATGATCTCGGGCACCATCACCGACCGCGCCGGGCGCACGCTCTCGGGGCAGACGGTCGAGGCCTTCTGGAACTCCCTCAGGCATTCGCGCCCGTTGACCATCGGGCTCAACTGTGCCCTTGGGCCGGACCTCATGCGGCCCTTCATCGAAGAACTCGCCGAAAAGGCCGACACCTGGGTCTGCGCCTACCCCAACGCCGGCCTACCGGATCCACTGCTGCCCACGGGCTTCCCGGAGACCCCGGAATCGCTCGCGCCGCAGCTCCGTGACTGGGCCGAGAGCGGCTTCCTGAACGTGGTTGGCGGTTGCTGCGGCACTACCCCGGCGCACATCCAGGCCATCGTCGCCGCGGTGCGCGACCTGCCCCCACGGCAACCACCCGAGATCCCTCCGCAGTTGCGTCTGTCCGGGCTCGAGGCCTTCAACGTGACGCCCACGACCAACTTCATCAACGTGGGCGAACGCACCAACGTGACCGGAAGCCCGAAGTTCGCCCAGCTTATCAAGGCGGGGGCACACGAAGAGGCACTGGCCGTCGCCCTGCAGCAGGTGGAGAACGGCGCGCAGGTGATCGACATCTGCATGGACGAAGGCATGCTTGACTCCGAGGCCGAGATGGCGCGCTTCGTCAATCTCATCGCCTCCGAACCTGACATCGCCCGCGTACCGATCATGATCGACTCCTCCCGCTGGAGCGTGATCGAAGCCGGCCTGCAGTGTGTGCAGGGCAAGGCCATCGTGAACTCCATCAGCCTCAAGGAAGGCGAGGAGAAATTCATCGAGGCGGCGCGCAAGGTGCGTCGCTACGGGGCAGCCGTGGTCGTGATGGCCTTCGACGAGCGTGGTCAGGCCGACACCACCGAACGGCGCATGCTGGTGTGTGAGCGCAGTTATCGCATTCTGGTAGACCAGGTGGGCTTTCCGGCCGAGGACATCATCTTCGACCCGAACGTGCTCACTGTCGGCACCGGCATCGAGGAGCACAACGACTATGCGCGTTCCTTCTTCGAGGCCACCCGACTCATCAAGGAGCGGCTGCCCTACGCCAAGGTTTCCGGTGGGATAAGCAACGTATCCTTCGCCTTCCGCGGCAACAATCCGGTGCGCGAGGCCATGCACACCGCATTCCTCTATCACGGCATCCGGGCGGGCCTCGACATGGGCATCGTCAACGCCGGCATGCTGGGCGTGTACGACGACATCGAGCCCGAGCTGCGCGAACGCATCGAGGATGTTCTGCTCAACCGCCGGCCTGACGCCACCGAGCGTCTGCTGGAGTTCGCCGGCACGGTAAGTCAGGAGAAGAAGGCCAGGATCGAGGATCGTGCCTGGCGCGAGAAGCCGGTCAACGAACGCCTCACCTATGCCCTCGTGCATGGCATCACCGAGTTCATCGAGCAGGATACCGAGGAAGCCCGCTTGATGGCCGCGCGCCCGCTGCATGTAATCGAGGGCCCGCTCATGGACGGCATGAACGTGGTGGGCGACCTCTTCGGCGCTGGCAAGATGTTTCTGCCGCAGGTGGTCAAGAGCGCACGCGTCATGAAAAAGGCCGTCGCCTGGCTGGTGCCCCATATCGAGGCGGCTCAGCAGGCGGATGGCGGGGTCAAGCAGTCCAATGGCCGCATCGTGCTCGCCACCGTGAAGGGCGATGTGCACGACATCGGCAAGAACATCGTCGGCGTCGTGCTCCAGTGCAATAATTTCGAGATCATCGACCTCGGTGTGATGGTGCCGGCGGATCGCATCCTTGACGCCGTGCGCGAACACGATGCGCACATCCTCGGCCTCTCCGGGCTCATCACGCCCTCTCTCGACGAGATGGTGCACGTGGCCAAGGAAATGCAGCGTCAGGGCCTGCAAATCCCCATCATGATCGGTGGAGCCACCACTTCCCGCGCACACACGGCCGTCAAGATCGAGCCTCACTGCCAGTCGCCGATCGTGCATGTGAAGGACGCCTCGCGGGCCGTGGGCGTCGCCACCAGCCTGATCTCCGAGGACCTCCGCACGCCCTTCATCGAGAAGCTCCGCACGGACTATCAGGCCGTACGCGAGCGCCATGCAGAGCGGCAGACACGGGCAAACTGGCTCACCCTGGATGCCGCCCGCAAGAATCGTCCGGTCATCGACTGGAACGCATGGCATCCGACTGCGCCACGCTGCCCCGGCATCACGGTGCTCGACGACATCCCGCTGGCCGACCTCGTGCCCTACATCGACTGGACACCCTTCTTCATGGCCTGGGAGCTCGCCGGACGCTACCCGCGCATTCTCGAAGATGCCATCGTGGGTGATGAGGCACGTCGGCTGTACGCCGATGCCCGGCGCATGCTGGATGACCTGGTCGATAGCGGGCGGCTGCGTGCTCAGGCGGTCATCGGGCTATTTCCGGCCAACAGCGACGGAGTCGATGACATCATCCTCTGGCACGATGCCTCGCGCAGTGAGCGCCTCGCCGTACTGCACACGCTGCGCCAGCAATTGCAGAAGCCGGAAGATCAGCCGAACTTCGCCCTGTCCGATTTCGTCGCTCCGCTCGCGACCGGTCACACCGATTGGATCGGGGCCTTCGCCGTCAACACCGGTGCCGGCGTGGACGAACTCGTGCGTTCCCACGAGGCCGAGCACGATGACTACTCCTCCATCATGGTCAAGGCACTCGCGGATCGCTTCGCCGAGGCCTGCACGGAGTACCTGCACGAGCGCGTGCGCCGCGACCTCTGGGGCTACGCGGCGCATGAGCACCTCGATAACGAGGCACTCATCGATGAGCGCTACCAGGGGATCCGTCCGGCACCGGGTTATCCGGCCTGCCCCGACCATACGGCCAAGGCCGACCTCTGGGCGCTGCTCGACCCCACGCGTCGCATCGGTCTCGACATCACGGAAAGCTACGCCATGTACCCTGCGGCCGCCGTTTCGGGTTGGTACATCGCGCATTCTGATGCCCGCTACTTCGCGGTCGGCAAGATCAACGAGGATCAGGTCGAGGACTACGCGCGGCGCAAAGGCATGGCCAAGGAAGAAGTGGAACGCTGGCTCGCCCCGATATTGGGTTACGAGGTCGAGTAGAGCCCATCTCGCGCCGACTCGAACCCCAGCTCTGCCGCCCACTACCGAACCGAGGCTCGATGCACATCTCTACCCTGCCCTGCACACTCTGCCTCGTCCGCCACGGCGAGACGGATTGGAATGTCTCCCATCGTATCCAGGGCCAGACAGATACGCCCTTGAACGGCAACGGCCTGGAACAGGCCAGGATGGCGGCGCGCTTCCTCAAGGCCTTCGCCTTCCACGCTGCCTACTCGAGCGATCTCGAGCGCGCGCGCGCGACGGCCGAGCGCATCCTCAACGGGCGCGGGCTTGAGCTGCAAACCGATGCGCGCCTGCGTGAGCGTTGCTATGGGCTCTTTCAGACGCTGCTTTACAGCGAAGCCGAGGCGCAGTACCCGGAGGTCTACGCACGTTATCGCTCGCGCAATCCAGACTGCGATCTCAACGGCGGCGAGTCCCTGCGCACGCTGGCTACACGCGTGCAGGAATGTCTGGCCCAGATCGCGACAAACCATCCCGGTCAGCAGGTGCTCATCGTCACCCACGGCGGCGTGCTCGATGTGGTCTATCGGCTCGCCACCGGCCTGCCGCTGGAGGCCCCCCGCGACTTCCTCATCAGCAACGCGGCGGTGAGCGTGGTACGCGGCGATGGCCAGGTGTGGCAACTGGAACGCTGGAACGACACCCCCGACTTCGATGCCCTCGACGATGACACCTGAGGCTGGCCCCACGTCAACCCCGGGTCGCGGACTAATCTTGCCTCTACCCTGACGCCCGCAGCCGGCTTCGCTAAGCTCGCGGTAGCCGCTGCCCGGGGCGCATCCCCGGCGCGAATGCGCGACCGCACGCTGACCACACACCCTGCCCGAGGCCCGAACGATGAGCGCTCAAGCGACGACCGCACGCCAACCGGGGCCGGCCCAGGTCCAGCCGCTGCTGGCCGCCCTTCAGCAAGGGCGCTTCGCCGAGGCCGAGCGGCTGGCGCGCGAGCTGCTGCGCCAGTTCCCGGAGGCCATGCTGGCCCTCTCCGTGCTGGGCACGAGCCTGGCGCAGATGGGTCGCCCAGCCGAGGCCGTGGAGCCGCTCACGCGGGCGCTCAGGCTGGCACCGCAGTCGGCCGAGGCCCATTTCAATCTCGCCGCGGCCCTTACGGCCGCAGGCCGCCCGCTCGAGGCGGAGTCGGCCTGGCGGCAGGTGCTGGCCTTGAACCCGCGCATCGCCGTCGCGCACTTCAACCTCGGGGCGATCCTGCAGGGCGCGGGCCGCGCGGACGAGGCCATGAATTGCTACCGGCGCGCGATCGAGTTGCAGCCGGATCTGGTGCCGGCGATCGGCAACCTCGGCAGCCTGTTGCAGGCCGCGGGCCGCTTGCCGGAGGCCATCGACTGTTACCGGCGGTGTCTCGTCATCCGTCCCGACGCCCGCGCCCACTTCAATCTCGGCACGGCCCTGCGGGATGCGGGGCGGCTGGAACCGGCAGCGGCCAGCTACCGTGAGGCACTGGCGCTGGAGCCCGCCTACGCGGAGGCCTGGAACAACCTGGGCGAGATTGAGCGGGATCTGGGCCAGTTCGATGCGGCCCTGGCGAGCTTCGCCGCCGCCCTGCGCGCCCGACCGGACTACGGCCCACCACACTACAACACCGGCATCTATCTCTACGACAGCGGGCGGCTCGGCGAGGCCATACCGCACTTCGAGGCCTCCCGCCACGAGGACTGGGCCGAACGTGTGCTTGTATGCCTGTACAAGACACGCCAGTACGAGGCCTTCCGCGAACGCTTCAATGCCTTCCTCGCGGCACCACACCGATCCCCCATGGCGGCCAATCTCGCCGCCCACCACGCCGCCAATTTCGGTCTCTCCGACCCCTATCGCTTCTGCCCGGATCCCATCGGTCACGTCTGGCACACGCGCGTGGACGCGCTCACGGAGTCAGGCAATGATCTGCGTGCGCGGCTGCTGGCCGACATCACCCAGGCCCAGATCGACGAACGCAATCAGGGCCGTCTGCACCATGGGGTGCAATCAGCCGGCAATCTCTTCAAACGCCCCGAGCGCTCCTTCGCCGAGCTCGCAGCACTCATCCTCGAGCGCGCCCGCGAGTACGCCCGCCACTTCGCCGGCAGCGACTGCGTCTACATCCGCGACTTCCCGCGCGAGCCCGCCTTCAACAGCTCCTGGTACGTGCGCATGCGGCAGGGCGGACACCTCGACTCGCATATCCACGAGACCGGCTGGATGTCGGGCTGTGTGTACCTCGACATGCCCACCCGCAAGGAAGACGAAGACGACGCCTGCATCGAGTTCTCCATCGATGGCGATCACTACCCGCGCGAGGCAGAGCACTTCCAGAGCCTCACGCTGCGCCCGCTGACAGGCGATCTGGTCTTCTTTCCGTCCTCGCTCTTCCACCGCACCCTGCCCTTCTCGGCGCCGGTCGAGCGTACCTGCATTGCCTTCGACATCGCGCCGCCGGCCGCTATCGGCGGCGAGCAAGCATGATCGCAGGTGATCGGCCCAGGGGCTTCTGGCTGCTCCTCTCGCTACGCGGCTCAATCCTGGGTGACATCGCCTTGCCGTTGGCGGTGGTCGTTGCCGTGTCCATCCTGGTGACGCTCTCGCATGGCATCGTCTTCGGGCTCAAGCTGCACATGGACGTGGCCGTGTTCGGCATGCTTGGCACGATGCTGGCGATCATCCTCGGCTTCCGCACCAACGCCAGCTACGACCGCTACCGCGAAGGCCGCCTGCTGTGGGGCGATCTCATGGCCGGGATCCGCAGTTTCACCCGTGCCCTGTCGGGCTATCTGCCGGATGCCCGCTTCGATGAGTCGCAACCCGAGGGCCGCATCGCGCGCGGTCTGGTCGCGCTGCCCCACCTGCTCCGCCACGAGCTACGCGGAACCGATCCGCGTGCAGATGTCAGCCCGTGGCTGGATTCTGCGCTCAGCTCGCAGGTCCTGGGCACCCGTTTCCCGGCCTCGAGCCTGCTCGAGCAGCTCTCGCGTGAACTGCATGACATGGCCCAGACCGGGCGTCTGTCCGAGTATGCGCGCGTGGCCCTGGAACAGGAGTTCGCCTTCCTGCAGCGTCAGTTGAGTGGCTGTGATCGTCTGCAGACGACGCCCATCCCCTTTGCCTACAGTCTGCTCGTGCACCGGACGATCAGCGTCTATCTGTTGCTCCTGCCCTTCGGCGTGGTGGATAGCTGCGGCATCATGACCCCGGTGGTCTGCTTCATGCTGGCCTACACCTTCTTCGGGCTGGAGGCCGTTGGCACGCAGATCGAAGAGCCCTTCGGCATCCAGCCCAACGATCTGCCGCTCGCAGCCCTGTGCCGCGGTGTGGAGATCGACCTGGCACCGCTGCTCGGTCTGCCACCGCCCGAACCACTGGCCCCGGACAACGGCGTGCTGCTGTGAGCGGGGCGTTTGCCCCCCCTACCCTGCCCCCAGCGGCCGGCTCAGCAAGCACCGACGACACAACCTGGCACCTGGCCCCGGAGTTCGGGCCCATTGCCCGGCAATGGCTGCTCTGGCCCTGCCGGCCCGACAACTGGCGCGAGGGGGCACGGCCGGCACGCCGGGCCTTCGCCACGCTGGCCGAGGCGCTGCTTGCCTTCGATCCGGTGACGATCGGCACGCCGGCCAACCTGCTCGCAGAGACCCGGCGACAACTCCCTGCCGGGGTGGACCTGGCCCCCATCGAGGCCGACGATGCCTGGCTGCGTGACAGCGGCCCCGCCTTCACCCGAGATCCGCATGGCCGCCGGCGCGCACTGGCCTTCCGCTTCAACGCCTGGGGCGGGGCCGATGGCGGCCTCTACGCCGACTGGTCACGGGATGCGCTGGTGGCACCCCGCATCGCGGAGCTGGCCGGCTGGCCCTGCACCCACGTGCCCCTGGTGCTGGAGGGCGGAGCGATCCATGGCGACGGCGCGGGCACCGGGCTCACCACCGCCTCCTGCCTGCTGGCCCCGAATCGCAACCCCACACTGACCCGCACCGGGATTGAGGCCACGCTCCGCGCGTGGCTGGGCTTCACGCGCCTGATCTGGCTCCCGGAGGGGCTGGTCGGCGATGAAACCGGTGGCCACGTGGACAACCTCGCCTGCTTCCTTGCGCCTGGGCGCGTGGCCCTGGCCGTGACCGATGACCCGGCGAGCCCACACGCCGCGGCCTGTCAGGCCGCCCGATCCCTGCTGGAGTCCACCCGCGACGCGCAGGGCCAAGCGCTCGCGATCATCCCCATCCCCCTTCCGGAGGGCGTGCCGCCCATGAGCATCGCCGAGGCCAACGGCATCATCCCGCGAGCAGGCAGCCAGCCGCGACGACCCGGCACGCCGCTCACGGCCTCCTACCTCAACGCGGTCTTCGCCAGCGGCG
This sequence comes from Gammaproteobacteria bacterium, assembly GCA_003485715.1. GTDB lineage: Bacteria > Pseudomonadota > Gammaproteobacteria > UBA7966 > UBA7966 > UBA7966. The sequence continues at coordinate 1,751 of DNIF01000287.1, read as the reverse complement.
CGGTCGTGATCCCGGCCTTCGGCGTGGCGACCGACGAACGCGCCCGACGCGCCTGGGCCAGCGCGCTGCCCGGGCGCGAGGTCATCGCGCTGCCCGCCCGCGAGATCCTCCTCGGCGGCGGTGGCCTGCACTGTGTGACCCTGAGCGAACCGGGCTGAGCGAGCGAGCGATCGATGACGGTCGCAACGACACGTCGATGGCGCCCTGAATTCACCCCGGGTCAAGGCACGGGAACGCAGCGTTCGGGCGTTGCCGGCCCCGACTGACGCACCTGAAGCAGGGTTTGCCGCCCTGCGCGCGCCCCGAGGCAAGGAGGCTCAAGCGTCGGTCTGGCGGCCCTCCAGCACGGCCGCGACGCGCGCCAGATCGGCCGGCGTATCGACCCCGGCCGGGGGTGCCTGAGCGACGACGGCCATGCGGATCCGCTCGCCCGCATGCAACAGGCGCAATTGCTCAAGGGCCTCGAGTCGCTCGACCTCCGGCACCGGCAGGGTGGCATAGCGTGCCAGCAGACCGGCGCGGTAGGCGTAGATGCCGAGATGCCGCAACCAGAGTCCCGGCGCGAGTACCGCGGGTATGCCGCCAGCGAAGGCATCGCGATGCCAGGGAATGGGGGCCCGGCTGAAGCAGAGCGCGTTCTGCTCCGCGTCGAGCACTACCTTCACCACGTTGGGGTCAGCGAGTTCCTCCCCCGAGAGGATGGGTGTGCAGAGGCTGGCGGCCGCAGCATCCGGGGCAGCGGCCAGGGTCTCTGCCACCTGATCGATGAGCGCCGGGGGCATGAGCGGCTCATCGCCCTGCAGATTGACGATGATCGCGTCGGCCGCGAGACCGCGCCGGGCGACCACCTCGGCGATGCGATCGGTGCCCGAGGCATGTGCGGGAGAGGTCATCTCCACCGCGACCCCGAGCGCTGTCAGCGCATCCCGGATGCGAGCGTCGTCGGTGGCCACGATCACCTCAGCGGCACTGGACTCACGCGCGCGCGCCACCACATGGGCGATGAGGGGTTGCCCCGCGAGCGGGATGAGCGGCTTGCCCGGCAGCCGGCTGGCCGCCATGCGCGCCGGGATGACGACATGAAAACGCATCGAGCAGATTCTCCAGTGAACCTTCTACGAGCCCGGGGCCATTGCTGGGGCCAATGCCGGACCCAGACGGACGCAGCGCCGAGTGCGGGGAAGTGTCCCCTGCCCCAGGCCTCCCTGCACAGCCCGATCAGGCCGTCGCCCACTCCCCCGACAGCAGCGCCGCCTGCTCCAGCACGGTCGCGGTCGCCTTCTCCTGCCGGTCCGGTGGATAGCCGTAGCGACGCAGGATGCGCTTGACCAGCACGCGCAACTGCGCGCGGACGCTCTCGCGCAGCGTCCAGTCGATGGTGACGTTGGCGCGCACGGTCTGCACCAGCTCCTGCGCGATGCTGCGTAGCGTCTCATCGCCGAGCACCTTCACGGCGCTGTCGTTGGTCTCCAGCGCGTCGTAGAAGGCCAGCTCGTCCTCCGACAGTTTCAGTGCATCACCGCGCGCCTGGGCCTCGCGCAGCTCTTTCGCCAGGGCGATCAGCTCCTCGATGACTTGCGCGGCCTCGATGGCGCGGCTCTGGTAGCGGCGGAGCGTCTGCTCCAGCATCTCGGCAAAGGAACGCGCCTGCACGACGTTCTTGCGCCGGCGCGTGGCCAGCTCGCCCTTGAGCAGCTTCTGCAGCAGATCGACCGCGAGATTGCGCTGCGGCATCCCGCGCACCTCGGCCA
>DNIF01000234.1 GCA_003485715.1 Gammaproteobacteria bacterium | reverse complement strand
ACTGCAACCTCACCCTGCTCTTTTCCCTGCCGCAGGCGGTAGCCGCGGCCGAGGCCGGGGTGACGCTCATCTCGCCCTTCGTCGGGCGCATCCTCGACTGGTACCGCGCCCACGCCCCCGAGGCGCTGGAGCCCGATCCCGGCGTGGTGTCCGTGCAGCGGATCTGGCAGTACTTCAAGGTGCATGGCCACGCCACCGAGGTCATGGGGGCCTCCTTCCGCTCGACCGCGCAGGTGCTCGCGCTCTCGGGCTGCGATCTGCTCACCATCAGCCCGGCCCTGCTGGATGAGCTGGCGGCCACGCCGGGCGCGGTCGAGGCGCGGCTGGACGCGGGCCGCATCCCCGAGCCTCCCGCCGCCATCCGCATGAACGAGGCCGCCTTCCGTTGGGCACTGAACGAGGACCGCATGGCAAGCGACAAGCTGGCCGAGGGGCTGCGGCTGTTCCATGCCGACGGGGAACGGCTGGCAGAGCTGCTGCGCGCGCGCGCCGAGGCCTGAGGCCGCGCGCCACGGCGGCAGTCCGCGCCCTCGCACCTGATCAGCGTGGGTCTGCGGCGACCTCCGCCAGTGGCGCCGGCGTGAGGCCGGCGGCAAAGGCCAGCACCTCGGCCTCGTCGCGCGTGCGCGGCATCGGCGGCAGGGCGGCGAGGAAGGTGCGGCCATAGCCGCGACCGGTGAGGCGTGGATCGCACAGCACCAGGATGCCGCGGTCCTGCGGATCGCGGATGAGGCGCCCCGCCCCCTGCTTCAGCGACAGCACGGCCCGCGGGATCTGCAGGGTGGCGAAGGGGTCGCCCCCGGCCTCGCGCACGCGCCGGATCCGCGCCTCCAGCAGCGGATCATCCGGTGCGGCGAAGGGCAGCTTGTCGATGATGACGCAGGACAGCGCCGCGCCGCGCACGTCCACGCCCTCCCAGAAGCTCTGCGTGCCGAGCAGGACGGCGCGCGGCGTGCCGACGAAGGCATCCAGCAACTGCGCCTTCGGGGCCTGCCCCTGCACCAGCAGATGGAAACCCTGCCCGGCGAGATGGGTGGCGGCCTCCTTCAGGGCACGATGGCTGGTGAAGAGCAGGAAGGCGCGTCCGCCGAGGGTCTCCAGCAGGGGCAGCACCCGCTTCACCACCGCCTCGGTGTAGCCCCGCTCGGCCGGCAGGCAGCCGATGGCGGGCAACCACAGCAGGGCCTGGCGGGCGTAGTCGAAAGGGCTGCCGAGGCAGAGTGTGCGCGGTTCGACAAGGCCCAGATCGCGGGCGAAGTGGCTGAAATCCTCGCCCACCGCCAGCGTGGCCGAGGTGTAGACGAAGGCCGCCGCGAGCCCGCTCTGGCGGCTGCGCAGCGGACCGGCCACATCCAGCGGTGAACGATGCAGGACGAGGCCCTGCCCGCGTGTCTCGTACCAGGCGAGTTCGTCGGCGACCGGCTCGCCGAGCAGCTCGGTGAAGCGCCCGAGCAGACCCTGCATCTGCTCGGCACGCCGCGCGATGTGCTCGAGTCCCGCGGCGCGCTCGGCCAGCGCCGCGTAGGCAGTGTGCAGCCCGGTGAGCGCCGCGACTGCGGACTCCAGCGCTGATGTGAGCCCCGCGGGCGGATCGATGAGCGCGCCGCGACCATCCGCGCGCTCGAAGACCAGACGCAGCTCGCGGGCGCTCTTCGTCAGCCGGAGTGCGAGCGGCGGCAGATCCGGCGTATCGGCCGCCTCGGCCAGCGCCACCGCTTCGGCATCGCGGGCCAGGTCGAGCATCTGGCGCAGGCTGAGCATCTCACCGAAGAAGTCGCGGGCGACCTCGGTCAACTGGTGCGCCTCGTCGACGATGACGGCGTTCACACCGGGCAGAAGCTCGGTGAAGCCCTCCTCGCGCAGGGCCATGTCGGCCAGCAACAGGTGGTGGTTCACCACCGTGAGATCGGCCGCGCCGGCCTTGCGACGCGCCTCCGCCACCCAGCAGCGCTCGAACGCGGGACAGGTCGTGCCGAGGCAGTTGTCGGTGGTACTGGTGATGAACGGCCGCAGTGGCGTGTCTTCGCCAAGACCCGGCACCTCGGCGAGATCGCCGGAGCGGGTGCGGTCCGCCCAGGCGCGGATACGGGCCAGATCCGCGTGTTCACCGGGGTCAAGGCGTGCGGTGTCATCCGCGAGCAGACCCAGGCGGTATTCGCAGAGGTAGTTGGCACGGCCCTTCAGCAGGGCCACCTTCACGCGCACCGGCAACGCCGCGGTGAGCACGGGGAGATCCCGATGGAAGAGCTGATCCTGCAGGGCCCGGGTGCCGGTGGAGACCACCACTCGCCGGCCCGAGACCAGTGCCGGCACCAGATAGGCGAAGGTCTTGCCGGTGCCGGTGCCGGCCTCGCAGACGAGCTCAGCCGCTTCCGTCAGTGTATCCGCCACGGCGTGGGCCATGGCGAGCTGCTCGACGCGCGGGTGGAAGCCCGGCAGGTGGCGGGCGATCTCTCCCCGCTCCCCGAGCAGGCGATCAATCCAGTCGTGCACGCGGTGGCGGCCTCAGTGACGCAAACGGGCGGAACAGCGTGGCGACTTCAAGCCCCGGCCCCGCCTGCCAGCGCCGCTGTGCGCACCGCGCCGAGGTCAGCCGACCACACCAGCCGCCCGAGGTGCTTGAAGCGCGCCACCGACAGTGGGCCACGTTTTGCACGGGCCGAGGCGGAGGATTCCTCGATGGCTGCGAGCAGCGGCACGCGCTCGGCCT
>DNIF01000262.1 GCA_003485715.1 Gammaproteobacteria bacterium | reverse complement strand
ACGGTCAGGTGCTTGCGGCAGGAGACCCCAATCTCCATGCGGAAGTGCTGGTGTTCCTGCGGCACTGCCTCGGCTGAACCGGACCGTCGCGGAACCTTCGATTCGATGAGCAACGTCAACAACCCCAAAGCCGAACACCACGCGAAACCTCTGCCGGCGCTGGTGCTGGGCTCACTGGGGGTGGTCTTCGGCGACATCGGCACCAGCCCCCTCTACGCCCTGCGAGAATGCTTCCTCGGCAACAAGGGCATGGCACCCGATCCTGCCAACGTGCTCGGTGTTCTCTCACTCATTCTTTGGACACTCATCATCGTGGTGTCCATCGAGTACGTCGTGTTCATCCTGCGAGCCGACAACCGCGGTGAAGGTGGCATCCTGGCGCTGATGTCACTGGTTATCCGCCGCAACCGCGATCGCCAGATGCAGCGTTCAATCTTCATGGTGGTCGGGCTTTTCGGGGCAGCCCTCTTGTGTGCCGACGCCATGATCACGCCCGCCATTTCGGTGCTTTCGGCCACCGAGGGGCTGGAGAAGGCATCGCATGCCTTCGCGGGTTGGGGCCTGCCGATCACCTTCGGCATCCTGGTCGCGCTCTACCTCGTGCAGTACCTGGGCACGGAACGCATAGGCGTGGTGTTCGGACCCGTGATGTTGCTGTGGTTCGGCACGCTCGGCGTGCTCGGACTCGCCTCGGTCGCCAAAACTCCCGACGTGCTGTGGGCCATCAACCCAGTCTACGCCGTGGAGATCTTCCACATGCACGGGTGGTTGGCTTTCGGGGTGGTGGGCACCGTGTTCCTGGTCGTGACGGGGGCCGAGGCACTCTACGCAGACATGGGCCATTTCGGGCGCACACCGGTACGTCTTGCGTGGTTCCTGGTGGCCTTGCCGGGTCTTGCCTTCAACTATCTGGGCCAGGGTGCGCTCCTGCTGCGTGAGCCCGAACGCCTGGAGACGGTGTTCTACTCGCTCACCCCGGATTGGGGGTTGTGGCCCATGATCCTGCTGGCCACGGTCGCAACCGTCATTGCCTCCCAGGCCGTGATCACCGGGGCCTTTTCTCTGGCCTCCCAGGCCGTGAACCTGGGCTTCAGCCCACGCCTCGAGATCCGCCAGACCTCCCCTCACGCCATCGGTCAGGTGTACGTACCCAGCGTCAACTACCTTTTCATGTTCGGCACACTCGGTCTGGTCCTGACCTTCCAGTCGAGCAGTGGCCTCGCCGCTGCCTATGGCACGGCGGTATCGACCACCATGCTCGCCACCACTCTGCTGCTCTACGGCGTCGCCCGCGGCATCTGGGGTTGGGGTCGCATCGCCTCACTTGCCTTCATGGCCCCCTTCTTCACCATCGACTTCGCATTCTTCAGTTCGAACCTGCTCAAGATCCCCGAGGGAGGCTGGCTGCCCCTCGCAGTGGGTGCAGTCATCTACCTCCTTGTCACCAGTTGGATTGACGGGCGGCGTCTGCTCGGCCAGGAACTGGCCAACGACGCCTTCCCGCTGGACCTCTTCACCGCATCGATCAAAGGCTCAGATACCCTGCGCGTACCGGGCGCGGCAGTATTCCTTACCGCCGATCCCTCGGGCGTACCGCGGGCGATGCTGCACAATCTGAAGCACAACAAGGTACTGCACGAGCAGGTGGTCATCCTGACGGTGGAAGGAGAGCGCATACCGTACGTCGATCCCCGCGAGCGGTTGTCGGTCGAGGCGGTGGGTCAAGGCATCTACCGCGCGACTATCCGCTACGGTTTCCTTGAACAGCCGGACATCCCACTGGCCCTGACCAGCATCGATCCTGCCGTGTTGCGCTTCGACGAAATGGACACCACCTTCTTCCTGGGGCGCGAAACCCTCCTCCTCAAGCCTGGGTCGCGCGTATCCGTCTCGCGCTGGCGGCGCACCCTGTTCTGCTTCATGGCGCGCAATGCGCAAAGCGCCGCGAACTTCTTCCGCATTCCGCCGAACCGCGTGGTGGAACTCGGTGTGCAGGTGGAGATCTGAGCGACCCTACCCGCCCCCCACACCGGCAAGCATCCATGCAGCAGGACCCATCTTCCAGACGCCCAGATGCCCCCGTGCGCAACGAAGGTGTGCGCGAGGCTGACGAAGTGCTCCGCCCTGAGGACGACCCGCACGACCCGGCCCTGCAGTTGCACGCGCGGCTCGAGCGCTGGTGGCGCGAGATCTGGCATCGCCTCCTGCTTACGCTGGCAGTGCTTACCCTGGTGTCCGCTGGCATCGGCAGCGCGGTCGCTCAGGTGATAGCCGGTGGCCCGCCCGGCTGGTTACTGCTTGCCGTTTGTCTCGTCCCGGCGTTCGTACTCGCGGCCTGGACCCTGCGCTTCGCGCGGATGCGTGATCTGCCGGAGCGACTGCGCCGGGTCGGTGCCAATCCGGGTGAGGAGGGGCTGGTGATGCAGGTATTCTCCGACCACTTTGGCGAGCGTGTGACCCTTCTGCACAGCTACCGCGGCATGCGTCGCTTTCGCGGTCTGCATGCAAGCGGCGTCGGCTCGCTGGTCTCGCCCTCGTGGATCATCGCGGCCGCAGGCGCCATTTTGGCCACCTTCGCACTTGGCGTGATTCTGGTCATCGGGGGTTTGCTCAGACTCATCTTCGGCGCAGGCGGCTGAGCAACAGACCCTTGCTGTGTGCCCTCGGGCGACACTCCCCTTTCCGTCCTCGCAACAGGATCGATTCCCGCAGCTCGCCACCCGGCGGCTGCTTCAATCCTGCGCAACGCGATCGCTGGTCACTGAGAGACGATGAATCAGTGTGCGCAGGAAGACTTTCAGGAAACGCACCTGACAGTTGAGCGACACACGATTGATGACGCCGGCATTGAGCTTCAGCAGGCAGGTGCGCTCGCGTGCGACGATGGAGGCCGTGCGCTTGATCCGGGCTAGATAACCCATCTCGCCAAAGCAATCGCCCGGACCGAGTTCGCGCAGCGATCGAGCGTTCTTGCAAACTTCCACCGCGCCCTCGGTAATGACGAAAAAAGAGTCATCCAGCTCCCCTTCGACGATGATGGACTCACCATCGATGAACTCGAACCACGAACCCGCGCGCACGATCTCCCAGAGCTCCTGCGCAGGAAATCCATGGAAGAATTCAAGGCGTGCGATGGAGTCGAAGCGCTCCTGATCCGAGACCTCGCGTACTGGTCGCTCCAGGATCTCCGTGAAGGCCTCGTTCAGTGCGCTGGCCAGGTCGTCGCCCGATTGCCAGCGCAGCGCTCGATCCTTCACCAACGCCCTCTCGATGACGGCCGTCAGGGTTGCCGGCAGATCGGGCCTGAGTTCGCGCAAGGGCAGCGGATCTTCATAGAGGATTTTCTGCACCAGCCGCGAGAAGCTCTCGGCAGGAAAGGCGTGCCTCCCAGTAAGGAGCTCGTGCGCGATGAGCCCCAACGAGAACAGATCGGTGTGATGGGTGATGTAGTCCTCGTTGATCTGCTCCGGCGACATGTAGCGGGGTGATCCTGCCATGCCCATGGGCATGGTGCCGGTGTCATCGAGCTTGCTTATGTGAGCGATGCTGAAGTCGCCGATCTTCACGTCCTGCTCCTCGGTGAGCAGGATGTTCGACGGTTTGATGTCGCGATGCACGACACCTTGCCGATGGGCGTAGTCGAGCGCGCGCGCACACTTGTAGACGATCTCGACCACCACAGGCAGCGGCAGCAGATGCTCGGCGCGGATGTGGTCACGGAGCGTGGAACTGCCCGGGACGTACTCCATCACGATGTAGCAGGTCTCGCCCTCTACACCCGCGTCGTAAATGGCGACGATGTTCGGATGCCGCAAGCGGCCCGCCGCATGGGCCTCGTTGAAGAACATGCGTCGGTAGGACGCCCCGGACTCGGGGTGATCCAGGGCCTCATTCAGAGCGACCTTGATCGCCACCGGGCGATTCACGAATGGGTCATGGCCCAGGTACACGATGCCCATGGCCCCACGGTTGAGTTCGCGGATGACGTCGTACTTGCCGAGCTTGCTCGGTGGAGACTGGTCGTTCACGGGGACCTCAGGCATGGCATTGCCGGCTCAGCATCAGCCGGCGGATGGTAGATGAACGGAGCTGGCGGGAGACAGTCGGGGCTGGGCTCTCGCCGGTCCGGCGGGCACCAGACGCGAAATACATCATGATCGGCAGCCAGGGCGGTCGGCTTGTGCGTCGCACATTGTACCCGCCGGATCCGGGTGCCACACTCGTCCAGAACGGCGCGCCGAAGTGGCGCAATCCGGTTTTCACGTTCCACCGTCGGACCCCGGGCCATAACCGGGGCCATCCATCCACGTTACAAGGGCTGCGGAATCCGCCTGACATGAGGCCGGAACCGCCGGACCCCGAGGGGAGGCCGAGTATCATGACGACCCGAGTCGCTGACGTGCTGCGCGCCAAAAGCAGCGTGGTCTGGACAACCACCCCGGAAAGTATCGTCTTCGAGGCCATCGCCGTGATGGCCGATCACGGAATTGGCGCGCTGCCAGTAACCGAGAATGGTCGCCTGGTCGGCATGCTCTCCGAGCGCGACTACACCCGCAAAATCGCGCTCAGGGATCGTTCGTCCAAAGTCACGCGGGTGGCGGAGATCATGACCTGGCCGGTCGTCACCGTGACCCCCAACACCTCGGTGGACGAATGCATGCGGCGTATGTCCAGCCACGGCATCCGGCACTTGCCGGTGATCGACGGTGAGGATCTGGTAGGCATCATTTCCTCCAAGGATCTCATGCGCTGCATCATCAATGACCAAGACCAGCTCATCCACCAACTCGAGAACTACATTGCCGGTGTGGCCTGACCTGAGGGGGGAGGCCGGCAGACGCGCAGATGGAACTGCATGTTCCGGGGCCGCGCCAACAGGCCGGAGCCGCAGGACTCGATGAAGGCAACAGCGACCAGAGCCTCTCACGGCGCTAGCCGTACCATCGGCGGCGATCTGGCCGACTGGCTAATCGGGGCGGGCGTCCTCGGCCTCGTTGTGGCCGGCCTCGGCTTCTGGGGCCTGCCCGCACTGCTGCCGCAGGACCACACTGCGGCAGTCAGGGAAATGCCCACCACACCAGCGGCAGATCCGCTGGTCGATGCACCCCTCGTCCAGCTGGGTCTGCTCGAGGCGCCGATGCCAGACGGGTCAGGCCCGGCGCAGACACTGCAAAAGCACCACCTGGCGGCTGCGGAGCCCGCTTCGTCGGCACCACCGGGCGCCGCTGTGGCCGAACCACTGCGAGCAGATGTGGCGACGCGCGTGCTCGCAACCAATACCGCTGTCCCGGTGGAGGCGCGTACGGCGGAAGGCTTTGTTGGCGTAGCCACCCCGCTCCTGCTGCCGGCGCCACCGATCACCGAGCGCGTCAGCGTGGCGGAGCTGAGTGAACGTCACGGTCACCGCGGGGAAGCCGAAATCACGATACGGCAGGAGACCACCGCGGAGTTGCCCCGGCGTCTCGTCGATCTGTTGCAGGAGGCCGCCGTAGCCCCGCCGGCGACCGGTGTTACCGGGCCAAGAACCCTTACGGCGCTGGCCACCGACCTGCGGACGATGGTCGCCGAGGCTGCTCAGCAGACCTCCTCGACTGCCGCTCGGCCGGTTGCCACTGCGCCATCATCGGTCCTGCCCGCAAGGCCGGTTGAGTCAGGGCCGCGGAGCGTCTCCATTCCCGACCAAGGGCAACCCATCGCTACATCCGCAGTTCCCCGGAACTCGCTTACACCAGCTTCGCCCACTGTCATCGTCACCTCTCCGGCCCGGGATGACCCCGCACTGCTAGCAAGACTGAGCCGGACCATGTCCAGTGCGGGCATCGACCCGAAGGCCCCCTTCACTGTCGTGAACGACAATGGTCCGCCGCAGGAACTGCCGCTGATCGGGATCCTGGCGTCGGGGGCCTTCATCAATGCCGATGCCACGATCCGCGTGCTCACGCGCAGTGAGACACTCGAGCGAACCACCCTCTCGACGCTCGCAACCAAGGGTGCCAGCACGGAGGTCGAGGTCGTCAGCGGGGCAGCCGCAGAGCGGGTCGTCACCCTCGGCGAGCTGCTGGGTGCCGAGGCCAGTGGGCCCGACACGCTGTACTACGTGCGCACCGTACAGCCCGAGGATGACCAGGGGATCTGGGGGATCGTGCAGTTCGGGCTGACCAATACCTTTGCCCGCGGGCTACGGCTTGGCCCCGCAGGGGCAGAAGATCTGGTCACTATCCAGATCCCCGCCGACGCCGACGAGCTCGACGGCAGGAGGAGTTCCTTTCTCGGACGAATGATCGCTCGCAAGGTGGACGCCTCCCTCGTCTACAACTTCGAGAACAGTCGCATGGGGCGCAATCCGCACCTTATCCAGCCTGGACAAGAACTGGTCATCGTGGCCTTCTCGCCAGCCGAGCTGAATTCGATCCACGACTACTTTCGTCCGCAGAACCCAGTCGGAACGGAATGATTGGCCGGGCGTGATCGGCACCCTGGGCAACCGGGAACGCAATCCAGTGCCGTGCATAGCCCTTGGGTAACCGTGCGATGGAACGTCCACCGCGCCTCGCCCGGCAGCCACTCCTCACAGGTATCCTTGGCTTCCCTTCATCGAGCCGATCCCTGTCCCCATGCGCCCCGACCTCTCGCCTGCCTGGTCCCGTCTGCAGCAGCACCGTGAACGCTTGGCCAGTGCACCACTGGATCTGGATGCAACCCGGTTGGAACTCCAGCAGATCGAGGCCGCCGGACTGACGCTCGACTTTGCCCGTCAAGGGCTAGACGAGGCGGCTGTGGAGGCACTTGCGGCGTTGGCCGAGGCCGCTGACCTGCGCTCGGCCATCGCAGCCATGTACAGCGGTCTGCACGTCAATCAGAGTGAAGACCGCCCGGCGCTGCACACGGCGCTGCGCTGTAGTTCGACGGCCACGTTGCAGGTGGACGGCGAGGATGTGCGCGCGACGATCACGGCCGAGCGGGCCCAGCTTGCGAGGATGGTGCACAGCCTCGACCGCGCGGCGGAAGATGCGACGGCACCGCTGGACGTCGTCATCCTCGGCATCGGTGGTTCGCAGCTTGGTCCCGAACTCGTTTGTCAGGCCTTGGCGCCGGTCGGGGATCCGCGCTACACCTTGCACTTCGTCGCCAACGTCGATCCGCACGCGCTCGATCGGGTGCTCCCGCGGGTCGACCCCGGGCGTTGCCGATTCGTGGTGGTTTCCAAGACCTTCGCCACCATGGAGACCCGCACCAACGCCGAAGCCGCCCTTGCCTGGCTCGAGCAGAGCAAGGCAGTGCCTCGACAGGCGGCGCTGGAACGCTTCATCGCCATCACGGCCCGCCCGGCCGAGGCACGTGCCTTCGGCGTGGCGGAACCGCAGATCCTGACCTTCCGCGACTGGGTGGGGGGACGTTACTCGCTGTGGTCGAGCGTCGGCCTGCCGATTGCGTTGCAAGTCGGGTTGAATGGCTTCAACCGCCTGCTCGCTGGAGCCGAGGCGATGGATCGTCACTTCCGTGAGGCCCCCTGGGAAGCGAACCTCCCAGCCCTGGCCGGGTTGCTCGGCATCTGGCAGATCAATCTGCTCGGGCGCCGCAGCCATGCAATCGTGCCTTACAGCGAGCGGCTCTCCCTGCTACCAGCCTGGCTGCAACAACTCGACATGGAGAGCAACGGAAAAAGTGTCACCGCCGATGGCGAGGCCTGTGCGCTCGCAACCGGTCCCGTTATCTGGGGCAGTTGTGGCACATCAGGGCAGCATGCCTACTTCCAGCATCTGCATCAGAGCACGCTCGTGACCCCGGTAGACCTCATTCTTCCGCTGCTACCGATGCTGGGAGAGGACCTCGAGCGGCAGGATCTGTTGGTTGCCAACTGTCTCGCCCAGGCAGAGGCGTTCGCCACCGGGCTCGATCCGGAGGCCACGCGGCAGGCGTTAGCGACATGTGGCCTCGATGCAGCAACGCTTGCTCGGCAACTGCCTCACCGTTCCTTCAGTGGGCGCCGGCCGGTCAACCTGATCGTCATGGACCGCCTGCTGCCGGAAACCCTCGGCGCACTGCTCGCCTTCTACGAACATCGCACTTACACGCAGGCCGTGATCTGGGGCATCAATCCCTTCGATCAGTGGGGCGTGGAACTCGGCAAGCAGATCGCCGGCTCGCTGGTGACGGCCCTGCGCGCATCGACCGACGACCTCACGGGTACCGGGAGTGTCGCCACCTGGGTCGCACGCTATCGCAATCTGCGCTGAGGCCCGAGCTGTGTCGCTCGTGGGACCCCGAGCCGACTGCCTCAACTTCGCCCTCTCCCCACCCGAACGCGGGGAGAGGGCGGGCTTGTGGCCAAGAACCCTTACTTTGGAGTCAACTGCAGGATCTCACCTTCGTCGGTGGCCACGTAGAGATTCCCCTCCGGTCCCTGCACGAGAGAACGGAAGCGGCGAGCGGGCATCGGCAGAGCCACCGTGCTGCGAGTTGCCGAAGCGCCGTCGGCGCTGATCTCGAGCACATCGAGCCGGGTTCCGACCGGTGTACCGTGAATCCCGATGCCCAGATAGGAGATCATCATCCGGCCATCCCAGCCCTTCCACTGCGGGCCAGTGAGGAACAAACCGGAGGACAAGCCCTGGGACATGCCGTCGTTGCTCCAGGCCGGCTTCATGGCCTCAGGGAAACGCGCGAGATCAGTCATCGGCATGTAAGCCGACCTGACCTTCGGATCGACTGCTTCCATCTGGTTCGGCTCGTAACCACAGTAGTTGTCAGGGCAGTCGCCACGGGCACCCAGTTTCGGCCGCGGGTCCCAGCCGCCATTACCACCTGCCTTGAGGGCCGTCACCTCATCCGAATGCCAGGGACCGTGTTCAGCCGTGAACGGCTGATGGGTGCCGGGACGGAAGGTGATGCCCTGTGGATTGCGATGGCCGTAGGTGAAAACGCGCGGGTCGAAGCCCTCCGGAGCCTTGTTGCCCGGTGCGGCCTTGCCGTCGCGGTCGATACGCAGCACCTTGCCGCCGATGCGGGTCGGGCTTTGCGGCACCTCACCGTGGTGGGTGTCACCCGTCGTCACATACAGGAAGCCATCGCCCGGACTGAAGCGCAGACGCCCGCCGTTGTGTGCGCCGGGCCCGCCAAACGGATGGTTGGTCGCAGCCGGCTTGTAGGGGATGTCCGCGACGATGTCGGTGCGTCCCGACACCTTGCTCGCGTCGGCGCTGACGGTCAGACGCAGCACACGATTGCTACCGGGACTCGACAGATCCGATGTCGAGTACACGTAGACAAAGCGATTGGTGGCGAAGTCCGGATCGACCGCGACACCATTCATGCCTGCCTGCCCACTGCAGAAGAGATCACCTGCCGTCTCGGGGAAGCCCTTGGAGTCCTTCATGCCGAGCAGCGGGTTCACGGTGCCCGTCGGCAACCGTACCGACAGCCCACGACACTTCTCGGTAAAGAACATCGTTCCATCGGGCAGGAAGGCCATGTCCCACGGTGCCTCGAGCCCGGACAGCACGACTGCATGCGACAGGGCGGGCTCGTCAGCAGAAACCGCCGTTCCAGAGTAAGTCGCAGCGGCAAGCAATGCCAGGGGCCATATCTTGCCGATACGCATAGCCCGGGACGCGCCCGCACTCCCGTGCTCGCAGCGGCGCGAAGCGAACGCAATCATTCTTTCCATGACAACTCTCTCCCGAACTGGTTGTGAATTGTGGGGCACAACAAGTATGCCTCGGCAATGGATATCGCAAACCATGCGGCCTGCGATCACTGCCCTGTCAGGTCATCGCAAGCCGCTACGCCATGGCAAGCGTCAGAACTATCGTTGCCGAAGATGGCATGTGCAAGCCAAAAAATCTGGATATCGCCGGCTGTGAACACTATCCGGTCAGTTCCATCCATATTCCTGCGTTTATCGGGACCGTTTCCCTGGGGAATTGCTGCCCTCGACAACACTTCGATCAGCGACACGCTCAACCGGTCTTGATCCCCTTGCGCGACCACGCCAGCCCTCGACAGAACACATAGAAAACCGGCGTGAATACGAGCCCGAAGATGGTGACACCGAGCATGCCGGAGAACACTGCAGTGCCCAGGGACTGACGCATCTCAGCCCCCGCGCCCTCGGCCAGAAGCAGCGGGATAACGCCCATGATGAAGGCGAAGGAAGTCATGAGGATCGGCCGGAGCCGTGTGCGCGCTGCAAGTGCTGCGGCGCTTGAACGGTCCATGCCCCGATCTTCGGCCTGACGGGCGAACTCTACGATGAGGATGGCGTTCTTTGCAGCAAGTCCTATGAGTACGATGAGTCCGACCTGCACCAGAAGATTGTTGTCCAGCCCCCGCAGGTTGATGCCAGTGATTGCAGCAAGCAGACACATCGGCACGATCAAGACGACTGCCAGCGGCAAGGCCCAGCTCTCGTACAGTGCAGCAAGGAGCAAAAAGACAAAAACCACCGCCAACCCGAAGGCGAAAAGGCCGCTATCACCGGCGAGGCGCTGCTGCAGGGCAATTTCGGTCCACTCGAAGGTGAAGCCCTCGGGCAGCAGTTCCTGCACCAGCCCATCAACCACCTCCAAGGCCGTTCCGGTGCTGACCCCCGGTGCCGTTGCTCCGATGATCTCCGCCGCGTTAGCCAGGTTGTAGCGCGGGATCCGCTGTGGCCCGCTGACGTCATGCAAGGTCGTAAGCGATCCGAGAGGAACCATTGCTCCGGTCAAGGAGCGTGTCTCGAACTTCAGGAGATCGGCAGGCGCATCGCGAAACTCCCCATCTGCCTGTGCCGTAACCCGATAGGTGCGTCCAAGGAGATTGAAATCATTCACATACGATGATCCCAGGTAGATCTCGAGGGTCTCCATCACCCGCTGCACCGGAACGGCAAGTTTCTCCGCGCGTACTCGATCAATGTCGGCAAATAGCTTCGGCGTGGCTGTGTTGTACAGCGTAAACACACGCGCCAGTTCCGGACGCTGGTTGGCGGCCGCGATGATGGCCTGCGTCACATCTTCCGTTGCACGTACACCACGCCCACGCTGATCCTGCACATAGAGCTTCCAGCCTCCACCCGTGCCAATGCCACGTACCGGCGGTGGCGCGATGACGAAGGCGAAGGCCTCCGGGAATTCCCCAAGTGCCGCCTGCGCCTCGGGGAGGATCATCGCAGCACTGCGTCCATCGGCACTGCGCTCCTCAAAGGAGGCCAGTGTCAGGAATATTGCACCGGAGTTTGAGGCATTGGTGAAGGTCGCCCCGTCGAAGCCGGCAAAGGCCACCGCATGCTCAATCCCGGGCACCTCGAGCAGCCGTGTGGATGCCTTCTGGATGACGGCGTCCGTACGACTTAGCGCGCTGCCCGGCGGAAGCTGCACGACGGCAATCAGGTAACCCTGATCCTGCTCCGGAATGAAGCCGCTCGGAGTCCGTGCGAACCGTTCCATCGTGAGCAATATGAGGCCGCCGTAGATGCAGAGCATCAGCAGGCTGACGCGAACCATGCGTGCGGTAATGCCACCATAGCCAGCAGCCAGCGCGTCGAAGGCATGGTTGAACTGCCGCCCGATCAGTCGGAATGGACTCGATACGAAGCCCATGACACCAACCCTACCGGGATGCCCGTGAGGCCGCATGAGCAGCGCCCCCAGCGCGGGGGACAAGGTGAGCGAGACCAACGCAGAAATGATGGTCGCCGTGGCAATCGTAAGCGCGAACTGCTGGTAGAACTGGCCGGAGATCCCGCCTATGAAGGCTGCGGGGATGAAAACGGCAGAGAGGACCAGGGCAATCGCGATCAGGGCCCCTCCCACTTCATCCATGGTGCGGTGCGCTGCCTCACGCGGACTCATGCCTTGGCGCAGATAGCGCTCCATGTTCTCGACCACCACGATGGCATCGTCGACCACGATGCCGATCGCCAGTACCAGACCAAAGAGGGTGAGATTGTTCAGGGAAAAGTCGAAAGCGGCCATGACGGCAAAGGTGCCGATCAGTGATACCGGAATGGCTACAACGGGTATGACAGCCGCCCGCCAATCCTGCAGGAACACCAGTACCACGATCACGACGAGGAACACCGCCTCGTAGATGGTGTGGTAGACCGCCTCTACGGACTCCTCGATGAATTGAGTCGGGTTGTAGACGATGGCGTAGGTGATGCCTTCGGGGAAGGCACTTGCAAGCGTCGCCATCGTCTGTTGGATGGCCTGGGCCGTAGACAGCGCGTTGCTTCCGGGTCGTTGAAATACCAGCACCGGCAACGCTGGAGCAGCGTCCAGATAGCCCAGGGTGGAGTAATCGTCGGCACCCAGTTCGATGCGTGCCAAATCCCTGAGATGCACGACCTCACCGCGCTCGCCGCGCTTCACGACGATGCCCCCGAACTGCTCGGCCTCGACGAAGCGCCCCTGCGTCTCGACGCTTATCTCGAAGGCGGACTGCTCTGGAACCGGCATGCGGTTGAGGATGCCGGAGGCGACCTGCACGTTATTGGCGCGCACAGCCTGAATGACCTCACCGGGTGTGAGATCGTAAAAAGCCACTTTCTCAGGGTCGAGCCAGATCCGCATGGAGTAGGCTCGTTCGCCCACGATGCGGGTCGCACCGACGCCATCCAATCGCGCGAGACGGTCCACGATCTGCGAACGGGCGTAGTTCGAGATGTAGGCAAGGTCGCGTGAACCATCCGGTGAACGGATGTGGATCACCATGAGAAGGTCCGGGGAATTCTTCGTCACCGTGATACCACGCCGGCGGACTTCCTCCGGCAAACGCGGCTCGGCGATGGCCACACGGTTCTGCACCAGCACCTGAGCGACATCAAGATCGGTGCCACTCTCGAACACTACCGTGATGGCAACCCGCCCGTCTCCGGTCGACTCCGAGCGCTGATAAAGCATGTCCTCGACGCCGTTAATCTCCTGTTCGAGCGGGGTCGCCACTGTATCGGCGACGACCTCCGCTGAGGCCCCCGGATAGGTAGCCACGATCTGTATGGATGGGGGCGCGATCTCTGGGTACTGGGCAACGGGGAGGGCGAAGTAGGCGATCGCGCCAAGTAGCGTGATGAGGATAGAGAGGACCGATGCGAAGATCGGTCGGTCGATACAGAAATGCGATAGCCTCACGGAGAGACGGCCGCGGCTGCGGCCTCCGCTGCCAGCACGCTGCCCTGCTCAGTGGTCACCTGCTGGCCGGGGCGGGCACGAAGCAGCCCGTCAATCACGATCCGTTCGCCGGCAGCAAGACCTGCACGTATCACCCGCAATCCGTCCACCAACGGCCCAATACTCACCGTGCGGGCCAGCAAGCGGTCGTCATCGCCGATGACGTAGAGGATCTTGCGGTCCTGATCGGATAGCACCGCACGATCCGGTACCAGGATGGCATCGTGGGGCGCCGACGCCTGTAGCCGGGCACGCGCGAAGACACCAGGCTGCAGAATGGTTTCAGGGTTGCTGAAGGTTGCCTTGACCCGCATCGTCCCCGTGGCCGGATCGAGGCGATTGTCGATGAAGGTGACCCGGCCCCGATGGCTCCACGTGGTCTCATCCAGCAGACGTGCCTCCACCTGTGTCACTGCCGCACTCTCCTCACCGGATCCCCGCTGTCCGCGCATGCGTAGATGGCGCAGGAACTCTGCCTCCGAGGCCTCGATGACCAGTTCGATGGGATCGAGCGAGACGATGGTGGTAAGCATGGTGGAATCGGCATCTCCCCCCGAGATCAGGTTGCCGACGTCTACTCGTGCATCGGAAATGCGTCCATCGATGGCGGCTGCAATTCGCGTGAAGCCCATTTCGAGTTCGGCTGCCTTGATGCGCGCCTGCGCCGCATCAACCTCGGCCTTGGCGATGTCGCGCGCAGCCCGCCGCGCATCCACGAGCTCCTGGGCCAGCGCACGCGTTGCACCCAGTTGCTTGCCACGGTCGTACTCCCGCTCGGTGTTCTCCAGATTTGAGCGGGCACGCGCCAGTTCGGCACGCGCCTCGGCCAGCGCGGCCTCGAAAGGGCGCGGATCGATCACGAAGAGCAGTTCGCCACGCTTGACGAACTCACCCTCGCGGAAGTGGACAGACTCGAGATAGCCGGATACGCGCGAGCGCACCTCGATCGCCTCTACCGGCTGGAAGCGACCGGTGTATTCGTCCCACTCGACGATCTCCCGCACCAGCGGCTCGGCGACGATGACCGTAGGCGCGGTTGGCTCCGCTGCCCACGTGACCGCCGTCGAGAGCAGACCGGCACCGAAGCACAGTACGCTCATCACCAATTGGTACCGGGTGAATACTGGTTGTGCTGTCGCTTGCCGTGGCATGTTCAGTCCTCCTGGAGGGTGACCAGCGATCGGTTTGCCGATTACTCAGGATCGCCAAGCTCTCTGCTCACGCGAGACTACATCGACGATGGGCTCGTTCCCGAACTTCTGTGCTTCCGGATAGTCATTCGTCGCGCGGACGGCGAGAACCCGACGCAAGGTAGCAATCCGCCTCGAGGAACGGAACAGCGCGGCCGTCAACGAGTCCGAGCACACCTACCGCAGCAACCTTGCGCTGGACACTCGGCTGCTCGGCGATGCGAAAGAGATCGCCGTTGCGACCGGTGAGTACTACCGGAACGCCACACTGCCGAGCCCATTGGGAGTGCGCCAGCAGGTGCGCTGGCTCCCCATGCGTCGGGATGAGCAGACGCGGTTGCACCCACTGATAGAGGCATTTCAGCTCTTCGCGCGCCGGATGGCCGGACGCGTGCATACCCCGATCCTGACCCTCGATCACACTCACACCGAGCCGCTCCAGGCGTCGGATCAGACGCTCTACCTCACGTTCGTTCCCTGGGATGGTGCGCGAGCTGAAGATCACGGTGTCTCCGGCCGCCAAACGCAGATCCGGATGGCTGTCAGAGGCCAGGCGATCGAAGGCTGCCCGCGGCTCGCCCTGAGAGCCCGTTGCAACAGCCAACAGGCGATCCGGTGGCAGACAACCGGCCAGATCGGCATCGAGTGGGTCAACGGCCGGATCCCAGTGGCCCGAGTAACGCGCAGCCTGCACGAGATTCTTCAGTGATCGCCCGAGCAGCACGAACTCGCGCTCTGTCTGTCGGGCTACGCGGGCGAGAGTGTGCAGACGCGCGATGTTGCTCGCGAAGCAGCCAACGACCACGCGTCCAGTTACGTTGCGCACGGCCTCCAGCAACGGGCGATGACAGGCGGCCTCGGACTGTGACCACCCTTCGAGAAGGGCATTGGTGGAATCGCAAACCATCGCGTCGACACCATCGACTCCGATAGCGCGTAACCGTTCGCGCGCATAGCCGTGGCCTACGACGGGATCATCGTCGAGCTTCCAATCACCGGTGTGCAAGACCCGTCCCGCAGCAGTATCCAGGAGCAGCGCATTCGGCTCCGGGATCGAATGTGTCAAACCAACCCACTCGACCTGGAACGGGCCTACGGAATGGCGCATTCCGGCATGCGTCTCGTGCAGGGGCACACGGCCGTCCAGCCCCACCTCCGTGAGCTTGCGACGCAGAACGGCCAGAGTGAAGGATGTGGCGTAAACCGGGCAGCGAAGCTGCCGCCAGAGGGCTGCTACCGCGCCAACGTGGTCTTCATGCGCGTGCGTGACGAGCAGTCCTGCCAGTGCATCGCGACGTGAGGTGATGAAGGCCGGGTCGGGCAGGATGACCGGCGGCAGATGCGGTTCACCACGGGCGAAGCTCACGCCGCAGTCGACCATGAGCCATGCGCCATCATGACCATACAGGTTGAGGTTCATACCGATCTCACCGGTGCCCCCGAGCGGCAGGAACCAGAGATCGCGTACTCCCGGGGTCATTGCGATATGACCAGATCGGTGGTGTGGGTAAGGCGCTCAGCGAGGGTACGCAGCAGGGTGCGATACAGACGCAACTGGCAGTCGCGGGTCAGCCGTTCGACCAGTGCCTCGGACATCTTCACCAGTTGCACCGGCTCCACGGTACGCACGGCTGCCGTCCGGCGTGCCTGGCGGATCCAGCCCATTTCTCCCAGACAGGCGCCTGGGCCCAGCCGCCGGATGGTCTGTCCGGCCTTGATGACGTCCACCGAGCCGGTCACGAGCACATGGAAGGCGGATTCGATGTCACCCTCGCGTATTACGCTGACCCCTGCGGGGTACTCCTCCCACAACGCGGCCCGTGCGATCTCCCAGAGCTCCGCATCGGAGAACTCGGCGTAGAAGTCGATTTCGCGCAGCAGCCGAAAGCGCCGGTCAATTGGCAGACTCGTCTGCGCGGAGCCAAGCGTACCGAAGGCAGCGGCCAGATCCGCCGCCATGTCCAGAGCACTGCGGTAACGCAGCCGAACATCCTTCTCCATGGCACGGGCGACGGTCTCGTAGAGTGCGGATGGCAGGCCGAAGCAGACAGAGTCGAGTGGAGGGGGCGTTTCATGGACGATCGCATGCACCAGCCGGGAAAAGGAGTCGGCAGCGAAGGGATGGCGCGCAGCGAGCAACTCGTAGGCGAGAATACCCAGCGCGTAGATGTCGGTCTGAGCCGAGACCTCGTCATCCTGGATCTGCTCGGGGGCCATGTAGCGCGGTGAGCCGATGAAGCCGGTGGGCAGCGTGTCGGTGAGATCGGCCTGGAGCAGATGAGCGATACTGAAGTCCGCGATCTTTATCGTGAGATCCGGCGTGATGAGCACATTCGAAGGCTTGATGTCGCGATGGATGACCCCGATGCGGTGCGCGTGGTCGAGGGCCCGTGCGCAGTCAAACAGCACGCGTGCAACCGTTTCTACCGGCAACCGCTCACCGCGACAATAACGACGCAGGGTCGTCCCGCCCGGGACGAGCTCCATTACGATGTAACAGGTGCCGTCATCGATACCGGCATCGAAGATGCGCAGGATGTTGGGGTGTTGCAGTCGACCAGCCGTATGTGCCTCGTTGAAGAAGAGTCGCCGGTAGCGCTCCCGGCCTGCACGCTCCCGAACCGCGCTCGACAGGGCCACTTTGATTGCGACCGGGCGTCTTATCAACGGATCGTGCGCTGTGTAAACAACGCCAGTGCTGCCGCGCGCAATCTCCGCACCCAGCTCGTACTTGCCGAGCCGTCCGCCAGCCTTGACACTCATGGCCAGTGTGCTGCCCGACACGGAACTCGTCGCAGTGATACCGTGTCCTGCGGCATCATCCGAGCTGGCCCACGCTTTCGACTCCCATGACCCCTCCCATGCTGCCTCTGCTGCGTGGCACCATCCTCGGTGTCATCGCTCTGATCTTCGGTGTTGCCATCGCCCTGGCTTGGCGCGGAGGGGACCGCGTGCCCGTGGAGGCGGGGGTACTGTGGCCACCGGCTCCCGGCGTTCCCGATTTTAGTCTGCTCGATCATACAGGGACTGCCTTTGGGCGCTCGCGGCTACTCGGCAGTTGGCATCTGGTGTTCTTCGGCTACACGCACTGCCCTGATGTGTGTCCGATGACCTTGGGCGTGATGCGGGAGTTAGCTGCGCGTCTGGAACGCGCCCCAGCCGCCGTGCCACTCGGCTTCCTCTTCGTGAGCGTCGACCCGGCGCGCGATACACCCGAGGTGCTGCGCGATTATCTCGCCTGGTTTTCGCCCCGCTTCATCGGGCTTACCGGCCCGGAGGCCAACATCGCGGGTCTTGCCCAGGCGCTCGGTATCGCCTGGGTCCCGCCGCGCCAACAGCCAGACGGCGAATATCTTGTGGATCACTCGGCTGCCGTGCTGCTGCTTGATCCAGAAGGGCGTCTGGTGGGCCTCTACCAGCCACCGTTCTCGGCCGATGTCCTGGAAACCAGCCTACGCAGTGCCACTCGCTTCCTCAGCCAGCACATCCGGTGAACACCATGTCTCTCTGCGCGACTCACCGCATGTCCGCGTCCCCGCGCATGCTATGTCTGTTACTTGCCCTGGCACCCGCGTCGGCACTGGCTGATCTGCTGCTGCACGATGCCTGGATTGGTGCTGTGCCGCCCACAGCGAAGGTGGGTGCCCTTTACCTGGTGCTGGAGAACACCAGTCAGCAGACTGTGCACCTCGGTCGTACGACGAGCGCCGATGCCGCGCGCATTGAGTTGCATCAGAGTGTGCATGCGGCGGACCGGGTGCGAATGGAGTCACGTGAGACCGTGCCAATCCCACCCGGCGCGCGCGTTGATTTCGCGATAACCGGCCACCATTACATGGTCTGGTTTGACCAACAGCCGGCCCCCGCACCCGGGGCGCGCTTGCAGTTCCAGGTTGAAGTGATTGGCGCAACGCCCCTGTCCGTGGCGGCGGAGGTTCGTCGGCCCGCGGGGACGAGCGTCAACGCCGTACAGCAGCAGGGCCCAGCCGGACACCCGCATGAGCATGCGCCGATCGATGACGCGAATGTCCATGATCACCACTAAGCGGACGCACAGACTTAAGTTCGCAGGGTGTCTGCCCGTTGTCCCTGCCCCCGGCACGAGTGGCTCGAGCAGTCGGGGGCAGGTTGCGGCGAGGTTCGCGTGTCGTCGCGCCGTCGCTGGGGAAGGACTGAGTCCCCGCCTGCGCCGGGATGACGGCGTGCGTGATACCCACGCGCCTCTCGCGACCAACTGCGTTGAATAGCACCTCGCATCCAGAGAACGCGGCCGCCAGCGGCGCGCCATCCGGCCTTGCCTATCTCTGGCACCGCGGCCTCGGTGGGCTCCCTCGCTTCGCAGTGATCGGCCTCGCTCGCCGCCTCGGCGATTGCCGCTGGCCACCACTCACCCGGCTGCTCATCCGCAGCTTTTGCCGGATCTTCAAGGTGGATCTGACGGAGGCCGCAATTCCTGAGGCCAGTGGCTATGCCAGCTTCAACGCCTTCTTCACCCGTGCATTACGCCAAGGGGTGCGACCGATTGCCGCGGGCACGCGGTTTGCGTGCCCCTGCGATGGACGTATCGCGGCCCAGGGCGTGGTCACCGACGGACTCCTGCTACAGGCCAAAGGGCTCCACTACCGGCTCGAAGATCTCCTTGGCTGCGCCGAGGCTGCCGCGACCTTCGCTGGCGGCAGCTACCTCACCATCTATCTTGCGCCCCGTGATTACCACCGGGTACATCTTCCGGCCCCAGCCAGGATCGCTCGCCTGCAACGCATGCCCGGTCGCCTGCATGCCGTGAATGCGTCGAGCGCTGCCGTCATACCAGGGCTCTACGTCGAGAACGAACGGGTCGTGGCCTGCTTCGAGGGCGACGATAGTGTAGGGGCGTTCGCGCTCGTCATGGTCGCCGCCATCGGCGTGAGCGGAATCAGGCTCACACACCCAGCATTCTCACCTCGAGAGCTGCCGTCGCAGGCGATTCACTATCCAGCGAATGAAGCCCCTAGCTATGCGCTCGGCGACGAATTCGGGCTATTCGAGCTGGGCTCCACCGTCATCCTGCTGCTGGGGCGCGATTCGCCGCTGTGCCTCCCTCCCCTGTCCATCGGGAGCCCGGTACGCATGGGGATGACGCTGCTGGCCAGCTGAAGTGGCGGGACGCAGAGAGCGCCCTGCCATACGCGATGCCAAGCCTCAGGCGCGCACGGCTGTGAGACACGCCGTGAGCAACGCCGACGGAAACAGACCCATCAGCACCAGCAATAAACCGTTGAGGCTGACAAGGGCGGGCACCCGACCAGCCTCCGGCACGGGCGTGCGTGAGTCCGGTGATTCGAAGAAGGCGAGCTTCAGTAGCCGCAGATAGTAGTAGGCCGCAACGACAGAGAAGATGACGGCGACAACCGCCGCAGTGACATGCTCAGCCGCTACCAGCTCCTTGAGCACGAACCACTTGGCCCAGAACCCCACGAAGGGTGGTACTCCGGCCAGGCTGAACACGATGACCACGAGCAGCGCACCGATGAGGGGTGAGCGCGTCGCGATGCCGCGCAGTTCCGTGAGATCGTCGGCATCACGCCCATCCGAGCCCATCCAGATGAGAACACCGAAAGCGGCAAGACTGACCACACCGTAGACGACGGCATAGTGCAGAGCGGCGGCGAAACCCGGTTGGGTCGCACTCGCCAGGCCCAGTGCCAGGAAGCCCATGTGGGCGATGGTGGAGTAGCCCAGCAGCCGCTTGAGACTGGTCTGGGCCAGTGCGACGGTATTGCCAAAAACCACGGAGGCCGTGCCAAGGAGAACGAGCATACCGGCCCAGTGCGGCGCCAGCTCCGGAAGTCCGTCGGCGAGCAGGCGATAGCCGAGCGCAAAGCCCGCGAGCTTGGGTGCCGAGCCAATCAGCATCGTCACGCAGGTGGGCGCGCCGTGATACACGTCGGGGATCCACATGTGGAACGGCACGATACCGAGCTTGAAGGCGATCCCGACGACGATGAAGACCACCCCGAATACGAATAGCGGGGTATTTGGGCCTTCCGCCACGGTGACCACCTCGGCCATGCGCGCGAGATCCAGCGTGCCGGTCAGACCATAAATGATCGACATGCCGTACAACAGCATTCCCGAGGCCAGCGCCCCGAGGATGAAGTACTTGATTGCCGCCTCCGGTGCCGTTGGCGAATCCCGGTGCATGGCTACCAGTGAATAGAGCGACAGGGAGAGTAGCTCGAGTCCCAGATAGACCGTGAGCAGGCTGGCGGCGGAGGCAAGCACCATGATGCCGAGCAACGCCATGAGCGCTATGGCGAAGTATTCGCCAGTAAGCGCCCGCCGCACACGCAAGTAATCACGGGCGTGGGACAGCAGCAGCAGAAACATCAGCGTAGCGGCCAGCTTGATGAGCGCGGCCACGGGATCAGCCTGAAACTGCCCGAAAAAGTGTGTCGATGAGGCTGTTGGACGCACTGCCACCACGAGCAATGCATTGATGGCAAGCGCCCCGATAGCGAGGTGGTAGGCAAGGCTGGCAGCGTCACGCTTGGCCGTTGCAGCCAGCAGAACGACGCAGGCGGCCGTGAGCAACCAGATTTCAGGTAACAGGGGTGCCAGGGCGTGCAACATGGGGCTCGGTGACCTGCGTCAGGGGATCTTGCTGCGCGCCACCTGCTGCACGAGTTCGTGCAGGCTGGCCGCAGAGGTGTCGATGATAGGTGCCGGCCAGATGCCGAACAGCAACACCACCGCTGCAAGACTGGTCAGTACCAGATGCTCGCGTGGGGTGATGTCTTTCAGGGCCGCGACCGCAGGCCGTGCGACCTCGCCAAAGGCAACCCGTTTATACATCCAGAGGGTGTAGGCGGCCCCAAGGATGAGGGTGGTGGCTGCCAGCAGGGCTATCCAGAAATCCACCTGGAAGGCGGCAAGAATCACCATGAACTCGCCGACGAATCCGGAAGTACCGGGTAGCCCGGCATTGGCCATGGCGAAGAGCAACATGAAGGCGGCGAACCGGGGCATGGGGTTGATTACCCCGCCATAGGCGCTGATCTCGCGGCTGTGCATGCGGTCATAGAGCACACCGACGCAGAGGAACATGGCCGCCGAGATGAATCCATGCGAAATCATCTGGAACATGGCACCAGCCAGTGCGAGGTCGGCCGCGTGGGCAGCGGCAGGCACCGTCGCGAAGGCGAACACCACAAAGAAGCCCAGCGTGACGAAGCCCATGTGGGAGATCGACGAGTAGGCGATCAGCTTCTTCATGTCGCGCTGGGCCAACGCCACCAGACCCACGTAAACGATGGCCACCAGGGACAGGGCAATCATCAGCGGGGCCCAGACGCGACAGGCATCGGGAGTGATGGGCAAACTGAAACGCAGGAAGCCATAGCCTCCCATCTTCAGCATGATGGCCGCCAGCACCACCGAGCCTCCGGTCGGGGCTTCCACATGCGCATCCGGCAACCAGGTGTGTACCGGCCACATGGGGATCTTCACGGCGAAGGCCGCGAGGAAGGCCCAGAAAATGAGGTTTTGCGCGTCGAGTGAAAGCGGCTGCTGCTGCATGCCCAGAATGTCGAAAGTCCCGCTCTGGAAGTACAGCCAGAGCAGGGCAATCAGCATCAGCACCGAGCCGAGGAAGGTGTAGAGAAAGAACTTGATGGTGGCGTAGACCCGGCGCGGCCCACCCCAGACACCGATCACCAGGAACATGGGGATCAGCATCGCCTCCCAGAACACGTAGAACAGGATGGCGTCCAGGGCCGCGAACACCCCGATCATCAGGCCCGCGAGTACCAGAAAGGCACCGAGGTATTCGGCAAGACGGCCATGCACCGAGGCACCCGCCGCCAGGATCACCAGCAAGGTCGAGAAAGTGGTGAGCACGATGAGTGGCAGGGCAATCCCATCGACACCCAGGTGGTAGTTGACGTTGAGCGCGGGGATCCACGGCAGAAGTTCGACGTACTGCATCGTCGCCCGGGTCGCGTCAAAACCGGCCCAGAGTGCGAGAGAGGCGATGAAGGTGAGCGCCGCAATAGCGATGGCATCTCGCTCGGCATGCACGGGCGCGACGCGCGAACCGAGCAGGGCGACGTACAGACCACCGAAGATTGGGAGCCAGATGAGAAGCGAGAGCATGGATGAGTCCGCTGGCGAGGATGCTGCTGCGATAGAGGCTGGGCGCTGAGTTGCGCCTCAGAAGGGTGTGGTCACACGCCCGAAGACGACCAGCAGCAGGAGCAGGCCGATGATCATGGCGAAGGCGTAGTGATAGAGGAATCCGGACTGCACGTGACGCACCACCGAGGCGACAAGACTCACGACACGCGCCGAGCCATTAACCAGCATGCCGTCGATGACGAACACATCGCCTACGCCCCAGAGCCCGGTGCCCATCGCGTGGGTGCCGCGCGCGAGGACCGCCTCGTTGAAGCGATCAAAGCCGTACTTCTCGTTCAGTAGCCTGTCGACGGGGCGCAGACCTGCGGCAATGCGGCCTGGCAATTTTGGTCTGGCCAGAAACAGGAACCAGGCGAGTGCGGCACCACCCACCATCAGCCAGAACGGCGCGGTAGTGAAGCCATGCAGCAGGAAGCTGAACCAGCCATGCCAGTGGTGGGCGAGTTCATGCAGCGGCTCCCGCCCATCGGCCACGTGCAGGGCAGCACCAAAATAGCCACCAAAGAGCATGGGCTCGGCGAGCACGGCACCGGCAACGACCGACGGTATCGCCAGCAGGACGAGAGGCCAGGTCACCACGGCAGGGGACTCATGGGCGTGCTCGAGCGTGTGGTGATCCACGCGGCTCTGGCCGTGGAAGACGAGGAAAAGCAGCCGGAAGCTGTAGAGGGAGGTCACGAAGACACTAGCCAGTACCGCGAAGGCGGCGTAATCACTACCCCAGAGCGGGCTGGCATTCACGGCCTCGATGATGGCGTCCTTGGAATAGAAGCCGGCGAAACCGGGGAAGCCCACCAGGGCGAGCGTGCCCACCACCGAGGTGGCCCAGGTGATGGGCATGACGCGCCAGAGCCCGCCCATGCGCCGCATGTCCTGCTCGTGGTGGAGCCCGATGATGACCGAACCGGCCGCCAGGAACAGCAGCGCCTTGAAGAAGGCGTGGGTCACCAGATGGAAGATGGCAGCCCCGTAGGCGGACGCGCCCAAAGCTACGGTCATGTACCCAAGCTGCGACAGGGTGGAATAGGCAACGACCCGCTTGATGTCGTGCTGAACCACGCCAAGGAGCCCCATGAAGAGGGTGGTGGTGGCGCCGATCACCAGAATGAAGGACAGGGCGGTTTCTGAAAGCTCGAACAGGGGTGAGAGGCGGGCGACCATGAAGATGCCGGCCGTGACCATGGTCGCCGCATGGATAAGGGCCGAGATTGGCGTTGGGCCCTCCATGGAGTCCGGCAGCCACACGTGCAGCGGCACCTGGGCGGACTTGCCCATGGCACCAATGAACAGGCAGATGCACACGAGGGTGGCGACCGTGACCGGCACCCCGAACGGTGCCACCTCGATCGCAGTGAGTTCCCCCGCGCGGGCGAAGATCTCGGCGTAGTGGAGGCTGCCCGTGTACATGAGCACACCAGCGATACCGAGCAGGAAGCCAAAATCGCCCACCCGGTTGACCAGGAAGGCCTTGAGGTTGGCGTGAATCGCGCTGGGCTTGCGGAACCAGAAGCCGATGAGCAGATAGGAGACCAGGCCCACGGCCTCCCAGCCGAAGAAGAGCTGCATGAGGTTGTTCGCCATCACCAGCATCAGCATGGAGAAGGTGAACAGCGATATGTAAGCGAAGAAGCGCTGATAGCCCGGATCTTCCTCCATGTAGCCAATGGTGTAGATGTGCACCATCAGCGACACGAAGGTGACGACCACCATCATCGTCGCGGTCAGCGGGTCGATGAGGAAGCCGACCTCGATGGCAAGGCCGGGGAGTTGCGCCCAGGTGTAGACGGTGGCATCCACCACCGGGCCGCCCAGAACCACCACATCCCAGAACACCTTGAGTGACAACAGGCAGGAGAGCCCCACGGCTCCGATGGTGACGCGGTGCGCCCCACGGCGCCCGAGCGCTTCCTGGAAGAGGCCCGCAAGGATGGCCGCCAGCAGCGGCGCGAACACGATGATCAGATGGCTGACCGAAGCGGTGTTGACCACGTCGGAAACGGCCGGAACGGGGGTCATGCGGATCAGCCCTTCATGGTGTCGAGGTCCTCGACATTGATGGTGCCGCGATTGCGGAACAGCACCACCAGAATGGCGAGGCCGATGGCGGACTCTGCGGCCGCCACCGTCAGGATGAAGAAGACGAAGATCTGGCCTGCGAGATCACCCAGGAAGTGGGAAAAGGCCACGAAGTTGATGTTCACCGCGAGCAACTGCAACTCCACGCACATCAGCAACACGATGACGTTCTTACGGTTGAGGAAGATGCCCGCAATGCTGATGCAGAAGACCAGCGCAGCGACGATGAGATAGGCGGACAGGGGCATCAGCGATTTTCCTCGGTCAACCCCTTGACCAGACGGACGCGGTCCTCACGCCGGATCGTCACCTGCCACTCGGGCTTGACGGCACGGGTCTGGCGCGATGGGCGCATGGTGAGGGCGATGGCCGCCACGATGGCCACCAGCAAAATTACGGCCGCGATCTGGAAGGGATACACGTAGCGAGTAAAGAGCAGCCGGCCGAGGTCGCGCGTGTTGGCCGCGTCTGCCGGAGCGGGCGGCGGCTCAGGGAAGGCCAGGGGACCGAAGGCCTCGCCTCCCACCATGGACAGCAGGGCCAGCACCATCCCGGTGGCCACCAGCAGACCCAGCGGAAGGTGGCTCGCAAAGCCAGCCCGGAGTTCGGCGATATTGATGTCGAGCATCATCACGACGAACAGGAAGAGCACCATCACCGCGCCCACGTAAACGAGCACCAGAGTGAGGGCGAGGAACTCGGCCTCGAGCAGCAGCCATAGCCCACCCGTGGCAAAGAATGACAGCACGAGCGAAAGTGCCGCGTGCACCGGGTTGCGCAGGACGATGACCGCCAAGGCCGAGCCGAGCAGGATGGCGGACAGAGTGAGAAAAACGATGGCTTCGAGGGTCACCGATTCGATCCTTCAGCGGGGTGGTCGGGACGGTCCGGCGGTTACCCCGAAACCTGTGCTGCCCCGTTTCGTTCCTGCTCTCAACGGTAGAGCGCGTCGCTGCGCCGATCGGCCGCGATGACAGCCTCCCAGCGGTCACCGTGGGCGAGCAGCCGGTCCTTGGTCATGAGCAGATCGCCACGAGCTTCGCCATGATACTCGTGGAAGCGGGTTTCGACGATGGAATCCACCGGGCAGGACTCCTCACAAAAGCCGCAGAAGATGCATTTGGTCAAGTCGATGTCGTAGCGGGTGGTGCGGCGGCTGCCGTCCGCGCGTTGCTCGGATTCGATGGTGATGGCCACCGCCGGACATACGGCCTCACAGAGCTTGCAGGCGATGCAGCGCTCCTCGCCGTTGGGATAGCGCCGCAGGGCATGCAGACCGCGGAAACGCGGCGACATCGGGGTCTTTTCCTCAGGGTATTGGATGGTGACCTTGCGATCGA
>DNIF01000091.1:12735-13267 GCA_003485715.1 Gammaproteobacteria bacterium | reverse complement strand
TCACCCCAAGCAGACTGGCATCCGCCGCATCCTGTGCGATGAGCGCGGCGATGGCCGGGTCGGCGGCATCGGCGTCGAGACGTGTCATGTCCAGGCCAATGCCGGCGAGGACGAGGCGCGCCTGCTCGACATTGGGACGGTGGTTGGGCGTCCAGCGCTCCTGGGTTGCCAGCAGGGCCTCGAGCGCCGGCCAGAACTGGTTCTGGCGCCGCGCCGCCTCAAGGAGCGCGATCACCTGGTCAACGCCGGGATGGAAGGGCGCATAGCGCAGCACGAGACGCAGGTTTTCCGGATGCTGTGCGAGCATCTCCTTCACCCCCGGGTAGAGGGCCGCGCAAGCGCCGCAGGCGGGATCGAGGAACTCGACGATGGTCACCTTTGCATCCGGCCGACCGAGTACCGGCGCATGCATGCGCACCAGCGCTTCGGGGTGGGCGGTCACAGCGCCACCCTGGGCTTCACGCTCGGTGGTCTGGAACAAGACGGCCAGGGCAAAACCGAGCAACAAGAGCGCGAGCGCGCCGACGAACAG
>DNIF01000091.1:5170-12367 GCA_003485715.1 Gammaproteobacteria bacterium | reverse complement strand
ACGAGGGTGGCGAAAGCGACGATGGACAGCAGCGGGATGGTGATGAAACCAAACCAACTGATGACCGTTTCCGAGCAGGGGATGCCCTGCACGCAGGGCTGGATGCGCTCCGGCACGAGGCCGGCGACGATGCCCTGGTGGTAGAGCGCGAGCAGCAGGCCCAGCAGCGCCAGCGCGAGGCCGGCGCGAATCATGCGCCGGTCGAGGTCCGGGAACAGGCCGAAGGGCAGGATGACGGCGAGCGGAAACATGGCAATGCGCTGATACCAGCACATCGAGCAGATCGGCAGCCCGACGATCTCGCCGAGAAAGAGCGCGGAAAGCGTGGCGGTGGCGGCGACCAGCCAGGCGAGCAAGAGCAGCAGCCAGGCGGCGGGCGGATTGTCGGTGTTGGCATTCATGGTGCGTTTATGCGCAGGCGGCGTTCTTCGATCAGCGCATAGAGCGCCGGGATCACGATCAGCGTCAGCAGGGTCGTCGATACCATGCCGCCGACCATCGGCGCGGCGATGCGGCGCATCACCTCAGCGCCCGTGCCAGTGCTCCACATGATCGGCAGCAAGGCCGCGAAGATGGTCACCACGGTCATCAACTTCGGCCGCAAGCGCTCCACCGCGCCTTCCATCACCGCCCCATACAGTTCGATCAAAGTCGGGCGCCGTCCCGCCAGCGCCGCCTTTTGCTTGACCTCCGCCCAGGCGCGGTCGAGGTAGATCAGCATCACCACCCCCGTTTCGGCGGCCAGGCCGGCCAACGCGATGAAGCCGACCGCTACGGCGACGCTCATGTTGTAGCCGAGCAGCCAGATCAGCCAGACGCCGCCGACCAGCGCGAAGGGTACCGTGAGCATGACGATCAGGGGCTGCGTCAGCGCGCGGAAGTTGAGGTAGAGCAGCAGGAGGATGATCAGCAGCGTGAACGGCACGACGATCCTGAGGCGCTCGAGCGCCCGCTCCATGTGCTCGAACTGGCCGCTCCAGGTGACGTAACTGCCCTGCGGAAACTGCACCTGCTCGGCCACCGCACGCTTGGCCTCGGCAACATACGAGCCGATGTCGCGGTCGCGGATGTCGATGAAGATGTAGACGGAGAGCAGCGCATTCTCGGTGCGGATCGCTGGCGCGCCTTTCTGGATGCTCACCTGCGCCACTTGCCCCAGCGGCACCATGATGGGTTGCCCACTGGCACCCATCTCGCTCATGGCCGGCACCAGCACGTTGGCGGCGATCTTCTGCGGATCGTCGCGCAGTTCGCGCGGATAGCGCAGCGTCACGCCGAAGCGTTCGCGGCCCCTGACTATCGTGGTCAGCGTCTCGCCACCGAGCGCGGTGGCGACGACCTCCTGCAGGTCGCCAACGAGGATGCCGTAGCGCGCCAATTGATTCCGGTCCGGCTCGATGTCGAGATACCAGCCGCCGGTGATGCGTTCGGCGTAGGCGGAACCGGTGCCCGGCACCTGCTTTACTACCGCCTCGATCTGCCGCGCGAGCTGCTCCATCTCGGCCAGATCGCGGCCAAAGACCTTGATGCCGACCGGCGTGCGGATGCCCGTCGTCAGCATGTCGATGCGCGCCCTGATCGGCATCGTCCAGGAGTTGGCGATGCCCGGGAATTGCAGCGCCTTATCCAGCTCGGCAATCAATTTGTCCACGTCCATGCCCGGCCGCCATTCGCTCTCGGGTTTCAGGTTGATCACCGTCTCGAACATCTCGATCGGCGCGGGGTCGGTGGCGGTGTTGGCGCGGCCGGCCTTGCCGATCACCGAAGCCACTTCGGGGAAACTCTTGATGATCTTGTTCTGCGTTTGCACGAGTTCGGCCGCTTTCGTCACCGACATCGCCGGCAGGCCGGTGGGCATGAAGAACAGCGAGCCCTCGTTGAGCGTCGGCATGAACTCGCTGCCGAGTTTCGCCGCCGGCCAGAGCGCGCTCGCCATGACCAGCAGCGCCAGCAGCAGCGTCGCCCATTTCCAGCGCAGCACCCACACGATGACCGGGCGATAGAGCGCGAGGAGCGCACGGCTGAGCGGATTGCGCGCTTCGGGCAGAATGCGGCCGCGGATGAACAGCAGCATCAGCACGGGCACCAGCGTCACCGAGAGCAGCGCCGCCCCCGCCGTCGCGAAAGTCTTGGTCCACGCCAGCGGCGCGAACAGCCGGCCTTCCTGCGCTTCGAGCGCGAGTACCGGCAGGAAGGCAACGGTGATCACCAGCAGCGCGAAGAACAGCGCCGGACCGACTTCCTTGCACGCCAGGATCATCGCCTCGGAGCGGGACTCACCGGGCTTGAGCCGTTCGAGATGCTTGTGGGCGTTCTCGATCATGACGACGGACGCGTCGATCATCGTGCCGAAGGCGATGGCGATGCCGGCCAGGCTCATGATGTTCGCATTGATGCCAAGCCAGCGCATGGCGATGAAGGCCATCAGCATGCCCACCGGCAGGACGACGATGGCGACGATGGCGCTGCGCAGGTGCAGCAGGAAGACGAGGCACACCAGCGCGATGATGATCGAGCCATAGAGCAGCTTCTCCTCGAGCGTGTCGATCGCCCGCTCGATGAGCTCGGAACGGTCGTACACGGTCTCGATGCGCACGCCTTCGGGCAGGCCGGCTGCGAGTTCGCCGATCTTTTGCCTGACGTTGTCGATCACCTCGAGCGCGTTCTGGCCGTGCCGTGCCACGACGATGCCCGAGACCACCTCGCCCGCGCCGTCCAGCTCGGCGATGCCGCGCCGCTCGGCCGGGCCGAGCTCGACGCGCGCAACGTCGCGCAACAGTACCGGCGTGCCCCGCTCGGACTTGAGCACCAGTTGTTCGAGATCGGCCCGGCCAGCGAGCAAGCCGCGTCCGCGCACCATGTATTCCGTCTCGGCCATTTCGATGACGCGACCGCCGACGTCGCGGTTCGAGTTGCGGATCGCGTTGGCCAGCGTCATCAGCGCAATGCCGTAGCCGCGCAGCTTGGCCGGATCGACCACCACCTGGTACTGCTGGACGAAGCCGCCGATGCTCGCCACCTCGGCCACGCCCGGCACGGCGCTGATCTGGTAACGCAGGTACCAGTCCTGCAGCGTGCGCAGCTCGGCGAGCGTCTGGTTCGCGCCGAGCACCACGTACTGGTACACCCAACCGACGCCCGAGGCGTCGGGGCCAAGGCTCGGCGCGACCCCAGGCGGCAGGCGCCCGGCCGCCTGGTTGAGATATTCGAGCACGCGCGAACGCGCCCAGTAGATGTCGGTGCCGTCTTCGAAAATCACATAGACAAAGCTGGCGCCGAAGAAGGAGAGGCCGCGCACCACCTTCGCGTTCGGCACCGCCAGCAGGGATGTCGTCAACGGAAAGGTCACCTGGTCCTCGACCACCTGCGGCGCCTGGCCCGGATACTCCGTGTAGACGATCACCTGCACGTCGGAGAGATCCGGCAGGGCGTCGAGCGGCGTCTTGACGACCGCCACCACGCCGCCCAGCACGATCAGCAGCGTGGCGAGCAGGACTAGGAAGGGATTGCGCGCCGACCAGTCGATGATTTTTTCGAGCATGTCAGCGCCCCTCCATGCGCGTGATCACCCACTCGCCGGGCTTGCGCTCGACGAACTCGAAGCGGATCGGCGTGCCCGGCTTGATCTTTTCGACGAGCGCAGGGTTGGCCGGCACGAAGGCCATCGTCATGGTCGGCCAGTTGAGGCTGGCCACCGGTTCGTGCGTAATCATTACCGAACCGTCGCTTTCGATGCTGTCGAGCGTGCCGACGGCCTGATGACTGACCGTAGCCTGCGGCGCTTCCTTCATCCTGCCCAGCGCGGCCCTGAGGTTGCTCTCGGAGTCGATCAGGAAGTTGGCCGCGACGACGACTTGCTCGCCGGCCTTGACACCCTCCCTGACCTCGACGTAATCGTCGCCGCGCAGGCCCAGCTTCACATCGCGCGGCTCGAAACGGCCTGCCTCCCGCCGCACGATGACGCGCTGGGACATGCCGCCATCGATGACCGCCGAGATCGGCACCGCCAGCACCTTCCTGTCGGCGCGGACTTGGAGCTGGACATTGGCGTACATCGCCGGCCGCAGCTTGCCGCGCGGGTTGGGCAACTCGATGCGCACCGGCACCGAGCGCGTCTGCGGGTTGAGCGTCGGGTAGAGGAAGCTCACCCGGCCGGCGAAGACTTTGTCGGGGAAGGCGTCGATGCCCACCTCGACCGCCTGTCCGACTTTCACCGCCGCGATGTCGCGCTCGAACACGTCGGCCAGCACCCAGACGCGCGACAGGTCGGCAATCTGGTAGAGCGCCTCGCCGGGCGTGAAGCGCATGCCCTGCAGCGCCTTCTTCTCGAGTATCACGCCGGAGGCCGGCGCACGGAAAGTCAGCGTGCGCTGCGGTTCGCCGCCGGTCTTGAGCCGCTCGATCTGCTCGCTGGAAATGTCCCAGTTGGCGAGCCGCGCCAGCGCGGCGTCAGCCATGCGGCGCATGCTTGCCTGCGCCTCCGGACCCGCCTGCGCCAGCGCTGCCACGCCGCGCGCGACGACCTGGTATTCGCGCTGGGCCGAGACCAGCTCCGGGCTGAAGACTTCAAACAAGACCTGCCCTTTCGCCACCGGCTGGCCGGTGGCATTCACGTGCAGGCGTTCGATCCAGCCTTCGAACTTCGGCGCCACGACGAAGACGCGCCGCTCGTCGATCTCGACACGGCCGACTGTGCGAATCGGCCGGGAAAGATCGCGCAGCGCCGCCGCCTCGGTGCGCACACCGAGCTTTTGCACCTGCGCCGCGCTGATCTTCACGCTGCCGTCGACAGCCCCGTCCTCGCCTTCAAAGACCGGGATGTAGTCCATGCCCATCGAGTCCTTCTTGGGCACCGGCGAGGTGCCGGGCAGGCCCATCGGGTTGCGGTAGTAGAGAATCTTTCTCCCCTCCGGGGCAGTTGCCGCTGTTGTGTCAGCGCCTGTTTTCGCGTGTTGCTGTCCGCCGAGCCAGTAACCGAGCGCCGCGGCGACCACCAGCAGTGCGATGATCACGATCTGCTTCATAGTTCTTCTCCGAGGGCGCGCTCGATGTCGGCGCGCCGCAGTTCCTGTTCGACGCGCGCGCGCACTTGCGCTGCGCGCGCCTGGCGGATCCGCCGCTGGGCGTCGAGCACGGCGGCGAAATCGACGCGTCCCGTCTCGTAGCCGATCAGCGCCGCCTGCAAGGTGAGATCGGCCTGCGGCAGCAGGCTGGTGGCGATTAGCGTCTCGACACGCTGCGCCGCCTGCAAGGCGGCGAGGTTCTCAGCAATCGCCGCCTGTTGCTCGAGCTGCGTCGCTGCGCGGCGCGCCCGTGCGGCCTCGAGTTCGCGCTCCGCCTCGAGTTCGCGGGCGCGGCGGGCGCCCTGCTGGAGAGGAATGTTGATCTCGAACATCAGGTTGTAGCTGGTCGGCAGGTTGCGCTGCTGCGTGGCCGCCAGCCCGACATTGACGTCCGGGTAGCGTTCGCGCCAGGTCAGTTCGCGGTTTTTTTCCGCCGCCGCGATGCGCGCTGCGTCGGCGGCCAAAAGCGGATTGCGGGCGAGCAAGCGGGCTTCAAGCTGCGCGCCATCCAGTTTCGTCGGCAGTTCGCGCAGGCGCTCCGGAGCTTTGAGCTTAAGTCCGGACGGGCGGCCGAGCAAGGATTTCATCCGCGCCGAGCTGCGCGAGCTGCCGCCTTCGAGCGTCACGAGTTCGCTCGCCAGCGCGGTGCGCTCGGTCTGGGCACTGATCACGTCCTGCTGCGGTGCCAGGCCGTTGGCGTAGCGTACCTCAGCGATGGCGGCCAACTGGTCGAGCAGCGCGAGGTTTTCGCGGCCATAACGCAGGCTCGCGCCCTGCAGGTAGTGCTCGGCGAAGGTCTGCTTGATCTGCCAGGACAGATTGTTCCAGCTCACGGCGACGGTGTGCGCGGCCACATCGCTCTCGGCGGACGCCAGCGCACGGCGCAAGTCGCGCTTGCCAAACCAGGGCAGGCTTTGTGTCACGGTAAAGCCCGCGGCGCCGCGAATGCGCGGCGGGAAGAGGTCGACGCGCGCGCCCG
Source organism: Gammaproteobacteria bacterium (assembly GCA_003485715.1). Taxonomy (GTDB): domain Bacteria; phylum Pseudomonadota; class Gammaproteobacteria; order UBA7966; family UBA7966; genus UBA7966. The sequence goes on along the minus strand of DNIF01000091.1, from coordinate 6,325 downwards.
TATCGTTGTTGGACGCGTCGGTGAAATCGCGCAGTTCGATGCTGAACATCGGGTCGGGCAGCGCGCCGGCGGACTCGATGCGCGCGGCGGCGCCCGCGGCGGCATGGCGTTGCGCAAGCAGCGCTGGATGACTGTCGCGCGCGTAGGTCAGCAGGTTCTCGACGCTGCCGCCGAGAACGAGACTTTCGGACGCGTGCGCCAGCCCACCGACGGCGATCAGTGCCGCCGCGAACAGTGGTAGGGACTTCATCGCCCTACCTCCTGGCCTCGATGCGGGTGATGGTGAAATTGCCGCCTATGTCCTCGACCTGGAAGCGCACCTTGTCGCCTACCTTGAGCGGCTTGAGCATCGCCGCGTCCCTGACCTTGAACATCATGGTCATCGACCCCATGCCGATGCTGGGGAGCGGGCCGTGGGCGAGCATCACGCGCTGGCTCGGGGCGTCGATTCTCTTGACGGTGCCTTCGGCCAGTTGGTTGGCGGCAGCAACAGAAAAGGACAGCAGTAGGCCGACTGCGGCCAAGGCACGGAAAACGGATTTCATGGAAACCTCCAGACAAAATTGAACTGAACACGGCTTTGGCAGAGCGGTATGCCCTGCCGGACTGAGTGTTCAGCGTCTGGGCGGTTGTTGCGGCGGCTCGGGGATGTGGCTGGCGGAAGCGGTGATCGGCTTGGGCACTCGCTTGTTCGCCGCGTGCAGCGGGAAATTATCGGTGGGTGCCAACAGGACGCTGGCGCTGGTGAGATGGCACAGCGCGCAATGACCGCAAACGATCTCGCGCTCCAGATCGACCGCTGCGACCGAGTCCGCCACATGCGCCACATGCGCCACTGGTTCGTGGCAATCGCTTGCTTGCGCAGCCACCGGCTCTGGCGCATGGTGACAGAACGACACCGTCATAGCCGCGACCGCCTGGATGGGCAGCCACAGGGCTATGAGGATCAGCAGGCAGTTCTTGAGCCGACACATGGTTGCGCTGGATCGTAACACGCTCTGCGTCTTCTTTCAATCCAAAGCTTTGTCCATGTCATGTCGCGGGTTTTTGAGTTGTCCGGATTTGTAGCACGCGATCTGTCCGGTCGTCATGGTTACCTCAAGGAGGTGAGCGATGAGACGGACGGAGCTGTTACAGGAGATCCGGAAGATGAGA
>DNIF01000091.1:521-4836 GCA_003485715.1 Gammaproteobacteria bacterium | reverse complement strand
AGATCCGGAAGATGAGATTCGAAGAAGCGTATGAAGGGTGGAACGCCGGGCGACTGACCCAGGCCGAGGCAGCTCAGCTACTGGGCATGTGCGAGCGAAATTTCAGGCGCTATCTGGTGAGGTTCGAGGCCGACGGGCTGGAGGGGTTGATTGACCGCCGGCTGGAACAGATGTCGAACCGGCGGGCACCGCTCGACGAGGTTCTTGCGCTGACCGATCTGTACCGCAACCGACACCGGGGCTGGAACGTCAAGCACTTGCACACCTGGTATCGACGGGACGGTGGGAGCCGGAGCGATAGCTGGGTCAAGAAACACCTTCAGGCGGCCGGTCTGGTCGAGAAAGGCAAGCTGAAGGGGGAACACCGCAAGAAACGGGAACGCATGCCGCTACCGGGGATGATGCTCCACCAGGACGGCAGCCAGCACGAATGGGTGCCGCAAGCAGATGTGGGACCTGATCGTCACCATGGACGACGCCACCAGCGATCACTACGACATGCGCTGCGTCGAGGAGGAAGGTGGCGCAAGTAGTTTCCTTGGCATTCGCACGGTCATCCTGGGGCATGGCCTGCCCTGCACGTTCTACAGCGACCGAGGCAGCCATTACTGGACGACGCCGCAAGCTGGTGGCAAGGTCGACAAGGCGCACCCCACCCGGTTCGGTCGGGCCTTGCGGCAACTTGGACGACATCCTGTGCGAGCAGATCGAGCGCAAAGTCGGCAACGACAATTGCGTCAAGTTCGAAGGGATCAGCCTGCAGATTTCGGCAGATCGGCATCGCTGCAATTACGTCAAGACCAAGGTCAGGGTGCATCGCTATCCGGGCGGCAGTCTGGCGCTCTTCCATGGCCCGCGCCGGCTGGCAAACTACACCGCAGAAGGGAAACTGGTCACCACCGAGTTGAAACAGGCCGCCTGAACCGTCCGCCAGGCGCGCCGCAGGGGGCGCAAACCGGCTTCGGGCTACGCCCTTCGCCGCTTCCCGCCCCCTGCCAAAAAAGCGGACAATTCAAAAGCTACAGAACCGGACAGGTCTAAGAACCCGCGACAGCAACATGGACAAGACTGGCGCTTGACAAGGTAATCGACACGGAGTTACATCCACTCAGCGAATAAGAGTGGCTTATTTCATCGGTCACTAATGGGGGTGGAAATGAAAACGATTGTAGTCGCAACCGATGGCTCCGCTGCCGCCGACAAGGCGGTCGGCGTCGCGGCCGCCCGGGCGAATCAGGAACAGGCCCGGCTCGTCATCGTCAACGTATCCGAACCCTTCTGCCCGCTCGGCGTCACCGAGCTGGACGTCAGCGTCTTCGACAGCATGATGAAAAAGGAATCCACGGCGATTCTCGATGCCGCGCTCGCGCAGGCGCAGGCCACCGGCGCGAACGCCAGCACGGTGCATGAAATCGGTGCGCCGGCCGAGGGCATCCTCGCCATCGCCCAACGCGAGGGCGCCAATGAAATCTTCGTCGCTTCCCACGGCCGCCACGGCCTCGCGCGCGCCGCCATGGGAAGCACCTCGAGCCGGGTCGTCGAATGGGCGCCCTGCACGGTTACCGTCGTCAAATAAAGGGAGCGCTGCATGAACGAGAAATCAACACACGACGCCGATGAAGAAAAGGCGAAAGCCACCTTCGAAGAAAAGGCGAAATCCACCTTCTCGGCTGAGCGCAAGGAGGATTATTTCATGCTTGCCGTCGCCGCCATCGTGGTGGTGCTGGTCCTGTCCGGGGTGATCGGCCGCGACTTCTACAGATCCCTGTTCTTCTGATTCGGGAGAGAAAATGATGAGCGCACAAACGAGCGGTGGTGGAATCGGAGTCGACTTCAGTCTGAAAAACCTGCCCAAGATGCTGCCGGGCCTGATCCTCTGTGCGGTCTTGGGCTGGGCGGCTCTGCAGTGGGATCAGACGATGAGCCAATGGAACCGCGACTTCGGGGAAGCGGAACAAGTTCTCAAGGCCGTCCATGAAGGCAAGGCGCCGGCGGATTACGCTGCGTACAGGCAGAAGCATGCCGACAGCTTCGCCAAGAAGAACGAGGAATTCAAGGCCGCCGAGGCGAAACACAAGGCGGCCGTTGCCGCCGGCGATGCCGTGGCCCAGGCGCCCAGGAGGCCTTCGCGTCCCGTGGTGCTGCAGGAAGACGACTTCAATCGGATATTGAGCGAGAAGGCCATCCCCGGCAGGCTGAGTTTCGGCAATACGATGATCTCCTTCCAGCTGACCTATGTCGCGCTGCTGCTGCTGGGCGGCATGCTGATCCGCAATACGGTCGGTCTGCCGGAGATCTTCAAGGCCGGCACCATCGCGGCGCGCCCCTTGATCAAGCCCGGCATCATCATCCTCGGCGCCTTGTACATGTGGTCCGACGTGCTGAGGGTTGGCTTGTTGGGCCTGGGGCTGGTGATCGTCTTTGTCATGGGTACCCAGTTGCTGATCTCCTACTGGGGGCGGCGCGCCAAGGTCGATCCCGGCCTGAACGGCGTGATGGGTGCCGGCGTCGGCGTCTGCGGCGTGTCGGCGGCGGTGGCCGTGGCGCCGGTGGTGAATGCCAAGCCGCGCGACTTCTTCTACGCCATCGGCACTCTCTTGCTGTTCGGCACGGTTGCCTTGTTCACCTTCCCCTACATCGGCTGGGCGCTCGGCATGAGCCAGCCGGTGTTCGGCGCCTGGGTCGGCACGGCCATTCTCAACACTGCCCAACTGGTCGCGACCGCCACGTGGTACGGTCATGAGGCCCTGCTCACGGCCAATATCATCAACATCGTGCGCGTCGGCTTCATCCCGCTGGTGGTGATCTGGGCGATCTACTTCTTTGTCGTCAAGCCGGCCGTCGAGGCCGGCCACGAAGGCCAGAAGATCAACGTCTGGGAAGTGATCCGCACCAAGTTCCCGATCTTCATCTTCGGCTTCTTCATCCTGGTGACGATGAACCAAGTGGGCATATTCGACGCGGGACAAAGCCGCATTCTCGCCACTGACATGCTCAGGCTCTTCTTTGCACTCGGCTTCGCCGGCGTGGGCCTCAACATAGCCTTCGAGGATCTCAAGAAAGCCGGCGGTTCCGCCTTCGTCATCGGCTTCTCCGCGGCGACGCTGAAAGCCGTGCTGGCGGCGATCGCCGTGATCCTGATCGGTACCGAGGCCTTCCGGGTCGAGGGGGTCTGATTCGTTTGCAACCCATGCCGGAGGGGCATCCGCGGATGCCCCTCCGGCCCTGCGACCATGAGTTTTTCCCGCATCCTGCTCTGTCTCGACGGCGCGCCGCACAGCGAGGCCGCTTGCGCGCGCGCGCTCGATCTGGCGCGCGGCGGCGCGGCGCTCGACGCGCTGTACGTCGTCGATCCCTACCTGAAGAAATTCACGCACGAAATCTACGCGGCGAATCGCGACGAATGCCGCACCCATCTCGACCGCAGCCTGGCCGCCGAAGGCGAGGCGGCGCTCGACGCCTTCATCGCCCAGGCGCAGGCAGCCGGCATTTCCGTCGGACGACTCCTGCGGTACGGGGAGCCCGGGAAAGTCATCCCGCAGCTCGTCGCGGCCGGTGGCTACGATCTCGTCGCGCTGGGCGGCAAGCGCTTCAGCGGCCGCTACGAACGCTGGACCTCGCGCGACCTGCCGGGCCGGCTCGACGGCAAATTCGCCGTGCCGGTGCTGCTCTGCCGTGTCTGAATACACCTATATGCGCAGCCTGTTGATCGCCGCGCCGACGGATCTGGTCGCCCAGTTCTTTCGCGACGGCGAGGCGTGGTATCGCCTCAATCCCGAATGGGAAGTGGTCTCCCTCGACAAGACAGGCGACCCGCAGCGCCTGAAAGTACGCTACGAGCGCAGCGAACGGGAGGCGGAATATTGCCGTCCCGCCAGCGCCGACTTTGCGCCGGGCGGCGGCATGATCGCCCTGGCCGGAGACCCGACGCGCACGATTGCATTGACGCTCTCGCCGTTGGGCGAAACGCAGACACGTCTCGACTGGCGCGAGACCTTCTCCGCGCCGATCGAAACCGCCCGGCTCGCCGAACTCAATCTGTGGGGCGCTGCGGCCGCCGGCTACCTCGCCTTCGCCGCACGCAAGGACCGGCGCGCACGCCTGGCGCGCTGGCTGCTCGACCGCTTCTGGCTGCGCATGACGCCCACCGCGCGGCGCGTCGGTCTGCTGATCGTCGGCATGGAGGGCCTGGCCCTGCTGCTCTTCATTGCCATCGTGATCGTTTATCGCCTGATAGGCTGAAAACGGTCATCAATCAATCATCCTAAAAACTGCAGTCAGGGAACATCTGCAAATCCCCCTCCGCCAAAGCCCC
>DNIF01000091.1:0-173 GCA_003485715.1 Gammaproteobacteria bacterium | reverse complement strand
GCCGCCAGAACTCCACATCATGAAGTCCTTCGGCCCCAGATCAGGGTTTTCGGGGCGATTTCGGCCCGGTTTGGCCGCGGGCCTTTGCCTGCCGTTTTGGCAAACAGCAGACGCACTCATGCCTGCCACATCACCGGGTTTTTGCGCACCTTCCACAAATTGGCCAGCGCAAA
>DNIF01000006.1 GCA_003485715.1 Gammaproteobacteria bacterium | reverse complement strand
CGCGCGCGGCCTCCAACCCGGCTGCCCGCACCACTTGCTCCGCGGCGCGCGCCCAGGCCCGGCCTTTCGGCACGCCGATGTGCTTGTCGTTGACGAACCGCTCAAGGCGGATGGCCGCCTGGCCCAACGCCGCCTGTCCCTCGCCTTCCGCTGCGAAGACCACGCCGCAGACCAGCCCCAGTGGCAAGGCGTCGACCGTGCGACCGGCCTCGACGCAGCCCAGGACCATTTCCCCGGCGCTGCCGGCCGCCTCCGAAAGCCAGCGCATCACGTCCGCTCTGGCTGCTGCGGGCAGCTGATCGAGCGTGGCGTCGGCACCGGTGGTCATTGACCAGGTCAGCAGAGAAACGGCGTCCGGGCGAGCCGCTGGGATCCGGAGAAACCGTTGCAGCACTTCCTGCCACGCCGTCTCCAGGCCGAGAAAGCCATTGGCCACGGGCGGGTAGGGGCCCTGTGCCGCGCCGTCAATCAGGCACTGCGGCATCCAGGCGAAGCACCCCAGTCGGGCATCCGACTCCTTCGCCTGGAACAGTTGCCGGACGATGTCCCAGCCCTCGGGCTGAAACACCCGCGCGCGCGCCAGGCGCGCCGCGATGTCCTCGGCGATCTCGTGTGTTGCCAACGGGGTGAGGACCACCAGCCCCGCCGTTGCCGGGTCATGCTGCTCCACATCGCACAGCGCCTCGCGGATGGCCAAGGACGACTCGCACCACCGCAACGCGAACTGCCGGCCACGCTGGTTCAGCGTCTCGGGCCACGGCTGACGGGCTTTCGCCCGAATCGCCACGGCCATGGTTGACGGGTCGCTCGCCAGCACCCGCTCGAGTTGCACCGCGATCTGCGGAGTCGACAAGCTCATGGCTTGGTGCCCTTGCGCTCCAGCCGCCAACTGAGGGTGAGCTCCAGATCGCGGTCGCGTGCGATGCGCGCCTTCAGGTCATCCAGCTCCGCCACGGCGGCGGCGCCGGTCAGATGAAGCGACTGCTTCTCTTCCACCACCTCCGGGCCGTTGTAGCCCGGCGCGGGCGGCAAGATCCGAGGCAGTGGCGTGGCTGGAGTAGTCCCGCCGGGTGGGACCGGTGCAGGTGTGGGCGGCTGCACGGGCGCAGCGGCTGCGAGCAACTGCATCGCGTCTCGCTCGAGCTCTGCCAGCCGCGGCTTGAGCGGCACGGCATGCTCGTCGGCGGTCAGCACCTCGGCGAGGCGAGTCGTGATGCCGGCCGCTGCATCCCGTCGATGGTCCCCGAGATCGCGCACCACATCGAACAACTGCCAGTTGCCGTTGCTGAGTGCATCGGCGCACGCCTGCGCCTGGCCCAAGGTGCGGCTCACCGCCGCCTCCGAGGTGTGCAGGGTCGCCGTGGCGAGCGACGTCACCACATCACCCTCCGCGGCCTGCGTGAGCGTGGCCAGCAGCGCTTGCGCCGATTCCGCCGATTGCTGGCGGGCCCCGGCAGCGCCCGCTGCATAGCGGTTTGATCGGTCACGGACCTGTGCGACTAGCCGGCCCACTGCTTCGCGCTGGCCGCTGGCCGCTTGCTTCACGTCATCGACCAGACGGCCGACGTTGGCCGCATTGAGCGTCTGCGCGAGCGTCAGGCCGAAGAGGCTGGAGGCGCGCTGCAGCGCCGTCTGCCAGTCGGCGGCGTTGGGCAGCGCCTGTTCCTTCAACTCCAGGTCGTCGGACAGGCTGTCGATGGTGGGCTCGACTGGCCCGCCGCGCAGCGTGAAGCGGCGGTTGGTGGACGCGGCGTACGCCAGAATGATCAGGTTCTGCAGCTCGATCGGCAGTCCCATCGGCACCGGGGTGTCGATCCAGCGGCGCAGCTTGGCCACCGTGATCGGCCCGCCGCCGTCGCGCGCGTGGCTCTGCCCGAATCGCGACTGCCAGTGCGGCTCGATCAGCAGGTGGGTCTCGCCCATCTGCCCGAGCTGGCAGGGGTTCACGACGGCGCGCACCAGCTTGCGCGTCGAGCTGTCTTGCACCAGCCCGCGCTGGCCAGGCGATTCGATGGTCTTCTGCACTTCGGGCCAGACCTTCTTGATGACGCTGGCCTTGATCTCGGTGTCGAACTCGGGATGTGCCGGGTACTGGTGGGCGAACAGCTGGCCCAGCAGGCTCTCGAAGGCACTGCGGAAGTCGGCGCCCACGGGAGGGCGCGGCGACAGCGTCGGGTCCAGCGACTGGAACTGCTGGTCCGCCGTGAGCGGATTGCTCACCGCGTCCCGCGGTTCGGTGCTGATGCCGTATGCGACTTCGAGCTGCGACCTGAGCCTGATTCGCAACTGGTCGAGCTGGTTCCTGGCCAGCGCCTTGGCCTGCACACGATCGACGAACGAAAGATGTGCAGCGTAGTTGTCGAAGCGCTCGCCCTGCAGGATGTAATCAAGCACGACGAGACGCCCCAGATCGGCCAGCGCCTTATTGCTGAGGAAGGAGGGCAGCCACACGAGCGTTCGCGTGTCGCCGCCGCGGTACGCGCCCAGACGTGCCAGATCGTCCGCCGGGCCGAAGTTCGCGTCGTCGAACGGAAAGTCAATCACCACCGACCAGGCGCCCGAGCGGCCACGCAGGCGGTCGTCGGTCATCTCGCGAACGTTCTCGTACAGCAGTTCGACTTCGCGCCGCGTGCCGCGCCAGACGAACTCGTAGGTCGTGAACAACCCGCCGGCGTCCTGAATGCCCAGCTGCTCGAACAGGGTCTCGCGGATCTTCTTGCGCCGATTGCCGGCGTTATCGTTGGCCTCGGCCGCACGCAGGATCGGCTCGATGTCGACGCCGGTGACCTGGATCGAGATCACCGGGTTCTGGTCCTCGGTGATCTTGATCTCGCCTATCTCGCTGGCCCAGTCGCGACACTTGCGCAGCACGTCCTGCGCCTCGCGCCCGGGGATGGGCGAGCGGAAGGTGCCGTGGTTCAGCGCAGCCAGTCGTTGCGCAGTCAGGCCCTTGAGCGATTCCACCTCGGGCACCAGCGCGCCGAGCAGCAGCGTCTTGAGCAGCCGCGCGTCATTGCGCAGATTCTTGGCCGCCGTCGGCTCTGCCTGGCCGAGCTTGATGGACTCCCAGGTGACGCCGTGGTGGCGCTCCAACACCGGCAGCAGCCGCTGGTTGTAAAGGCGCTTCGCGTTGTCGAAGTGAAGGCGCATGCCTTCCGAGAACGGCTCGTCGCCTTCGGCGATGGCGTCGTACAGGTCGCCTACCGGGATCAACTGACCGAGCTCGAGGTCCGCCCGACGGTCCACCAGCAACTGCAGCATCAGCTTCAGCGCGGTGCGCTCGCGCTGCAGCGCCGCCGAGACGGCGATCAGCGTCTGCACCAGCGCCGGGGTGAACGGATAGACCTTGCGGAACATCTCGCGGTCGGCCGTGGTGGTGAGCAAGGTGTCGAGCACGTCCTTGCGCATCCTCATCACGTCGTCGAACGTGGTCTGCAGCGTCTGGCGCGCGGCCTCACTCACCGGGCGCAGCACGCGCTTCTCGGCGATGGCCGGCAGGTTGCGGTCTTCCAGCGTGATGCGGTGAAAGCGCGCTTCCCAGTGCTTCAGCACATCGCTGAACTGCAACTGCACCGAGCCGGCCAGGTTCTCGCCCACCAGGTCGCGCAAGTCGCGCTGCCGGGCCACGAAGCTGATCAGCGGCACGGGCCGATCCGCGTTGGTGGCCTCCACCAGCTTCACCAGCTTGGTGCCCTCGCGGCTGACGAAGTTGACGTCGGCAGCGTGGCTCGCGAGCCAGAGCACCAGCTCGTCCAGGAACAGGATCACCGCGTCGTAGTCCAGTGCCTGGGCATGGCGGCTCATGATGCTGAGCCCATCGTCGAGCGAGACGAACGACTCGCCGCTGCCGGCCAGGCTGCGGTACGCCGAGAAGTACTGCGTGATCAGGTCGCCAACGAGGCGCGAACGCTCCTCGCCATTGGGAGGCTCCAGCATGGCCGCTTCGAAGCTGGCGGCGTCCCAGCCGCTCTCGAACTCGCCCCAGCCGCCACCGCCACCGCCGCCGGCAGCGCCCTTGTTCAACTGGGCGAAGAAGGGCTCATCGCCCATGCGCTCGCGCAGTTCGCGCGCATCCTTGAACAAGCCCTCGGCCAGGTAGAAACCGGGCACCGGCGCCTCGGGGTGCTTCTTGCGCACGAACTCGGCGTACTGGCCGAGGATGGCCGATTCCATGTCCCGCGCGCCGATCATGTGATACGGCACCAGCAGGAACTTGCGGCCATGCGTCCAGCTGTGGCGCGCCACGACATCGGCCAATTCGGGAATCGAGCGTGCCTGCGTGTTGCCGGCCAGCAGCAGGTTCAGCACCGCCATGAAGTGGCTCTTGCCGGAGCCGAAGCTGCCGTGCAGGTACGCGGCCTTGCTGCTCGCCGTCTGCACGGCCTGCTGGATGAAGCCCAGGGCGTTGCTGAAGGCATCGACCAGCTGCGGCGTCACCACGTAGTCGCGCAGCGTCTGCTCCGGCTCGGTGACTCCTTTGGTGAGCTGCAGGACGAAGTCGCCCTGATGCACGCGCTCGGGGATAGTGATCAGGTCTTTCAGCAGCGGCATCAGTGAACTCCTTCCCAAGCCCTAGTTGCGACCGACGAGGGCTTCCTTGGTCTTTGCGCTTGAGGCAATCGCATAAGGGCTGTCATGACGGCTGTGCAGCTTTCTTCCGGCCGCGCTTCGCCGCCGTGACAACCGGCTTCCACGCACGGAGGTCGTCAAGGGTGAACCCAAGCGCGCGAGCTTCTTCGTTAACGAAGCCCCGGTAGTACGTGCCCATGCGCTCGCCGTACGCGGGGTCGATCTCGTTGTGCCACTGCTCCAGCCAGGGCACCAGTTCCAGCAGGCCGGCGAGCAGTGGTTGCAGGCGCGCAGGCTCCCAGCCCTCGTTCTCCTTCATCTCCAGGTAGTAGGCCGCAAGGGCGGTGGCCTGCTGAAGATGGTTCCAGCCGGCCCATGCGACGACGAGGCTGCCGTCGGCACCCCGCTCGCACCCGGGATAGCTGATCCAACGCTCCTTCGGTGCATCCAAGCTGCCGCGCAGGTGCCAGAAGTTGGCTTTCTGGAAGTCCTTGTTCTGAAACCTCGGTGGAACCGGGATCTTCCCGACATCCTCGCCGTCATCTTCACAGCGCTGCAGCCGCCACACGCCCTCCCATTGGGCACGCTTCCGCAGGCCGCTCTCCGTGTAGCGCAGCACAGGAAGGAACGGAACTGCTGCGCTCTCGACTAGTTCGCTGACGAGCTGGTTGAGGTCAAAATCGGAGTGACCCGAGTAGACCGTCGCGACGTGAATGAAACTAGCGTCACCGCGAGCGGCGTCGGCCAAGCGGCTAGTGGAAGTCAGCTGGGTAGGCTCGTCAGCTGTAGCCGTCCAGTAGCGTGGAGCCTCCAGCCGCGATAGCAGCCAGCTACGTAGTGCGTCCCGTTGCATTGACTCCCAAGAGGGCGAGTTCCAGCGCCGCTTGTACTCCGGCCGCTCAATGAGCGCGATGTTCGCGTCGCTTTCAATCAACTTGATCCGGCGCTCCACCACGTCGCGATAATCTTCGGGCCAAGAAGTTGGAATCTCAGTGATTGGTGTTATCCCGTGTCGCTCGAACCATGTAGTCGATTCGATTCCTGCCGCCATCCGGCGAGCGAAGACGATTTCGAACGCACGCTCTCCCTGCGAGATAGCGGGTGGAGTGAGATGGTGTAAACGCTCAGCGCAAAGACCATAAACTTGGTAACACTGCCAATCGAGTTCCTCTTGCATGGAGATCATCTTTCTCCGTGTCTTGACCGCTTCATCCTGCGATGCCGCAAGTCGGTGCTTAAGGCCTCCTACTGAATCAATGGGGTCCTTGTTGAGCACAGCCAAGGGCTGTAACGATGCAAGTCGCCTAGCCAGCGCTTCCATTTCGATTGCCATGGAGGGCCTGCAATTGCGAGGCAACGGAAACTCAGCAACGCTCGTTGTTGGGAACTCATAGAAGAATTCCCACTTCTCGCCGCGATGTCCTTCGTTGATACCGCCACCACCCTTGCAGTGACAGACCTGCTTAAGCCAGTAGCAAGCGACCGAAGAATTCAGTACCGCTGTAAGGTCTTGGTGAAGGGTCTCAGACTTGTCTCGAAGCTTTATTACTGGCGCGGACTGCTTGAAAATCTTGCCGCCTCGATCAAGTGCGAAATGGTTGTGTGTTCCGACAAAGCTGAACGCGATGCTTAGGGGACTAGCGAGCTTGCTTCTGTAGTGTTCGAGGTGAACGAACCAAGGCTCGCCTCTTTCCTCAACGGACTTCCCGAACACAGTGCGGTTCTTCAAGAGAGTCCGATAGATCCAGAAGTGCCTTGACAGAGGCACATCTGGGTCGACCGCCTGCCCACCCAATGAGTCATAAGGGTAAATTGCGTAGGGCGGATCGACTATGTCCCAATCTCGGATCGCTTCTCCAATCACGAACGGAACCAAGTAACGACTTATTTGCCTTCGTCGCCCGGTATCGGCGTCAAAGAGCCATACGTCGTCCTCGCCGACGACATTCGTTCTTCCCATATCTGACGAAATGTCCCCGAGCTTGTGATCGCCTTGCGCGTTCAGATGTTCAAGGAGGTCTGAGCCACCTCCGCCACTGAGGCTCCACGGGTGGTGTGCGAGGACGGATCTGTCCAAATCGCTTGTGCTAACGAACTGACCAGTGCTGTTCGGACGGTCGATCTGTTCCACGATTGCTGACCAAACCAAGCCTCTGGCTGGATCTGGAGGGGCGGTGGGTTCGCCTTGGATTCCCATTACGGCGCGGACGCTTGGCCCTAGTGGTGAGCGGTGTCTTCCGAAGAGAATCGTTGTTGGAGTCCCATGGCCAGGGATGTAGGCCCCCGAGGTGTCGATCACGTGCGTTAGGTCAAGCCGTGGCAGCACATGCTCTATCAGCTTGCTGCCGAACTCACGCTTCATGAAGGAGTTCGCGGTTATTAGGCCTACGTACCCTGCGGATTGCCGGTCGCTGCCTGTCAAGGCAAGGTCGAAGAAGCGCTCAGTGAATGGGGCACCGAGGGAGTACTGGCGGTGGCAGCTTGCATACCTCGCGCGGTAGGCCGCGTTAAGTGCTGCGTCACGAACGATGATGTATGGGGGGTTTCCCACCACTGCGTGGTACTGGCGCCCGAGGATGCGTTGCACCTCCGCCAGATCCTCGCTCGCGTAGGCGTGCGCCAGGCCCGTACCCGCGTAGTGCTCGGCGCCCTCAAACATGCCATCGGTCGCTGTCATGCCGAAGCGCTTGCCGTGCAGCAGGCTGTCGCCAATGGCGACGTTCAGCTTAAAGTCGGGCGCTTCTGTCAGGCGATGGACACGGCTGACATTGAGCGCCGCCACCAGCAGACGGAAGCGCGAGATCGCGACCGCGAACGGGTTGAGGTCCACGCCGAAGACAGCGTCCAGCGCCCTCTGCGCGATGTCGCGAGGGTTGCGCGCCGGCTCGCTTCGAAGCCATTCATCAGCCAGCCGACGAAAACCGCCAAGCAAGAAGTGGCCTGAGCCGCAGGTCGGGTCGATCATCCGCACTTCGCGGAAACCGAACTCGCGAATCGCCGGCGTCAGCGTGCGGTCGAGGATGAACTCCTCGACGAACTCGGGCGTCTGCAGTAGCGCGTAGCGCTTGCGAGCGGCCTCAGACAGATCCTGATAGAGGTCGCCGAGGAAGCGGGTGTTCCAGTCCGGGTCAGTGAAGTCGTGCGCCAGCGCGCCGGTGTTCGGGTCCACCTGCTGCCAGAACTGACGCAGCGCCATCGCGGCGTCGCCACTGATGCCGAGGCGAAAAACCGGGTTGTGCGCCTCGTCGAAGAAGGTGTGCAGCCCCGGCAGCGCGCCGGCTTCGCGGAACGACGCGAGCAGGTAGTCGCGGTCGCTCAGGAGCGGCCGCTCGCGGAACCAGGCCTCGTGCCGGTCGCGCGCCAGCGCCAGACGGCCGGACTGCGGTGTGCCGCCCAGCCAGGGGCGCTCGATCAGCTCGTTGTCTTCGATGAAGCGCAGGAACACGCAGGAGAGCAGCCAGTGCACGCCGGCCTGCGTGATCACCTGGTCGGCCCAGCTCTCGAAGGTCTCGGCCGTGCGGTCGGCGTCGCGCGCGGCCTGCCACTCGGCCTGCAGGCCGGCCTTCAGCTCGGCCACCTCGACGATGCGTTGGCGCAGGTCGTCTTCGAGGCGCTTGAGCAGGCGGGTCAGGTCCGCGAGCAGTCGGGGGGCGTTGATCACGAGAGAACCTCGGCTGATTGGCCGCGACGGGCGACACCGTGAAGGTCATCCAGGACGTTGCGGATCTCCGCGTCAATGGCTGCCACTGCAACGTAGGGGGCGAGGGTGTGGTAGTCGGTCTTCCGCATCAGGTTGGGCAAGCCGAGCTTATCGAAGAACTTCTGCAACACGGGCTGCAGGAAGTCCTCGCTCGCCTTGACATCGGTGCTCCAGGGATCGGGCCGGCCCAGCGTGGCGAGCGCGGCGGAGACTTCCTCGATGGCAGACGCCATGGCATCACTCCAGGTGCTCGCGAACAGCGCCCCCGCCTGCGCGTCGCCTTGTGCCCGGGCCCAGGCCAGCAAGGTGTCGCGCTGGCACAGGTAGTTCTCGATCTCGCACCGCTGCCACATGCGTTGCGTCAGGCTGGGATCGCCCCTCTGCAAGGGATTGTCCAGTCGGTCGAAGAGCGCGAAGCCCTGGAGCGCCGGCACGGCTTCGCGCAGGCCGTAGAAGTGGTGACGAGCCTGGCCGGGCTGGTTGGCGACGTAATGCACGAAGGGGCGATCCAGGGCGGCCTGCGCCGGGTGTTCGAGCCGGTGGGCGAAGGCGCGCAGGATGGCGAGATCGGTCGAGCCCTCGAGGTATAGCACCCAGCCGGTTGCCTGGGCCTGCAGGTACTGGTCGAAGCCGATCTCCTTGAGTGCCTTCGCGACCTGGCTGCCGCGGTCGTCGATGCGGTGCGGCCTACCGACGAAGGCGACCACCATGTCGCGCCCGGAGGCTTCGTTGAGGATGACTTCCGAATGACTGGCAGCAATGATCTGGCTGCGTGTCTCTTGCGCAGTGTCGGTCAGCAGGTCGTAGATCTGACGCTGGCGCAGGATCTCCAGGTGGGCGTCGGGTTCATCCAGCAGCAGCACGGCACCCGGGTTGGCCGCCATGTGCGCCAGCAGGAGCAGGGTCTGTTGCTGTCCGCGGCCGCAGGCGGAGAGGTCGAGTTTGGTGCCGCCCGTGCGATAGGCCATCACGATCTCACCGCGTTCCTTGATGTATTCCGGGTCGTCGAGCGTCACGCCGAATAACTTCTGCATGCGCTCGACAATCCGGCGCCAGTCCTCGTTGCTGCGCTGCTGGGCCAGCCAGCAGAGGTTGCGCAGCACCTCGGCGGTGCGCCCCTCGCCGATGCGCACGCCGATGGCCCCTTCGTCGAGTCGGGTCTCATTGGCAGCCAGACCGGACATCGGCGGCAGGTACGCAAGGCGAAGGTCCGCGGCCGCTTTCGGGACTTCCTTGCGCGAACCGTCGCCGGACAATCGCGATCGACAGTAGAAGGACTCCTCGTTCGCGTAATCGAACTCGAGATCGGCGATCCATAGCTGCCCATGGTCGACACCCTCGACCGCGATCTCGATCGGGACGTTGCGCGTCTTCTGCCGGTTCGCTTCGCGATAGCCCTCGCGCACATGCAGGTCGCGCCAGAGCAGGTTTGCGGAGGGTATGGGCAGGCCGATCAGGTCACGGCGGTTGATCGTGACGCCGGCACGCTCCTTCGGCACGTTGCCGGCACCGCGCCTTTCCACCCAGCGCCGCACGCCGTAGCTCCACAAGGCCAGCGCCTGCAGCGCCGAGGTCTTGCCGGCGTTATTCGGCCCCACGAAAACGACGCGCTCTCCCAACTCGATCTCGGCTTCGGTGAAAAGCTTGAAGTTCCTGATCGTCAGCTTGGTCAGCATGGCTGCATCACATCCGTTGCCTTGGTGTTCACGGCGATCGCACGTTGCTGCTGCGTTTGCGGACAGCAGGGGCCCGATGCCGGTTCTCCACCCAGGCCTGCGCCAGCGCCAACGTGCGGGTGTTCTGAAGGTTGTTCACGATCGGCACCGCGACGCCATCGATGACCGGCAGGCCCTGGTGCGTCGTGGGCAGCAGCAACCACACACTGGGTGTGTGACCCGGACGGCCGGCGTGCTCCTCGATCTCGGTGGCGAGCGTCATCAGCTCGTACCGCGCGAGCAGGCCGGCACTGACCAGCAGGATGGGCGCCGTGGCTTGCAGCAGGGCGGTGCGCAGCGTGGGCAGCGTTCTTTGCACCAACCGCTGCAGGTTGACCCAGTGGCGGCTGCCGCGGTCGGCAGCGTCGGCCTCGAGGACCACGTTCCAGTCGACACGGGCGGCCGTTGCCTGCTCACGCAATGCGGCCAGCAGCAGCGCGTCGAAGTTCACGCGCTGCAGTGGCGCGGGCCGGGTGCCGGGCTGCCCGAAGCGGTGCAGCAGTTCAGCTTCTGCCCGGCGCGCAATGCGCGGGTGAACGGTCAGCACCAGAAGGCCACCTTGCTGAAGGCTTCGGGTGAGGCGCTCCTCGACGGCGGCAGCGTCGGCGAGTTCGGCGCTGGCGCCGTCACCAGCGGCCCGCAGGGTCAGCTCGGTGGTGTGGCGCGAAAACACCGTGGTGGTGCCGGCCGTCTGCGCTTGCCCCAAGGTCGCGAGCCGGTACGCGCCGGCGCCTTCCGCGGCAGACGGGTCCCAAGTCAGCGGCGCGCCGGCCTCTTCGAGCAGGCGGTCCAGCTCGGGGCGGCCGGGCAAGGCCGCGGCCTCGGGGTAGCGACCGCGCACGCGGTCCTGGATTTCGCGCAGGCGCAGTTGCGGTGCGCCGATGAGTGCGCCCAAGGACTGGCGCAAGGCCTGCAGCGGCGCCATGCCGCGGGGGTAGATCTCCTGGCGGCTGGATAAGGCCGCCTTGCGCGAGGCCGAGGCGGCCAGACGCAGCAGGCGGGTGGGGGGCAGCGCTGCCGCGGGGGCGCCTTCAGCGGCCAGGGCGGGGGGCAGGGGAACGCCTTCCAGCGTTTCGAGCACGCGGGGTGGCGGGAGCAGGGGATCGGCGAGGGCGCAGGCGTCTGCGGCGGCGCCGAGCTGCCGCGCGTAGTCGGCCCAGGCGGAGGCGCTGGCAATCAACGCACAGGGCTGGTGGTCGAACGCCTCGAATCGCGGCTGGTCGAGGTGCGACTCCGCTTCGACCGCGGCCCGCAGCACGGCGGTGGCCTGGCGCAGCCGCTCCGCGTCGTCCTGCGCCGCGCAGCCGCGCAGTGCGAGCAGGGCCATGGCGCTCTCGTGAGCGCTCATCACCTGGCCCTGGCTGCGCAGCAGGGTGTCGAGCTGCTGGCGCAGCTCGGTGAATGCGGGGTTCTTGAGCCAGCGCTCGCGGGCCTTGATGAGCGCGGCGGCAAGCAGGCCCCGGTCCACCTGATTGGCGTGCGCCGACTCGCCAAGGTTGGGCCAGGTGCCGGCCTGCACATTGTCGTCCAGCCCGAGGTAGTGGGCGCGGGCGGCTTCCTCCGGGCGGTCATCGCCGGCGGGGCGGCGCGGCAGCAACTGCGCGGCCAGTTCATTGACGCTGACGGCGCCGCCGACTTCCTCGTCCGCGTCGTGCGCGGTGCTGCGGCCCTGCGTGAGGTCGGGCCGCAGGCGGGCGAGTTCCTTGGCGGTGAGACGGATCTCCTTGCGGATCTTGTCGCCGACACCGCGCAGGTAGCGAAAGCGGATGCGATCGACGGCCAGCAGTTCGCGGGCGTTGTGGATGCCCATGCGCTCCAGGATGTCCTGCGCTTCCAGGCTGTAGCCCAACTCGGCCATCGTGGTGAGCGGCGTGGCCGTCATGGCAATGGCCGCCAGGCCCTCCGCTGTGCCAGTCTCGCCCGGATGAACCGTCTGGCGAGCGGCAAAGATCGCGCGCCATGCGCGCAGCATGTCTTCGGCGTTGTCGAAGCGCTCGCGGTAGTCGCGCTTCAAGGCCTTGGAGAAGAATGCGGTGAAGCCCTCGCGCGTGACCGGGTCGAAGACGTCGCTCTCGATGGTGGCCTCGACGTCGAGCATGGCCGGCGAGGTCTGGCCATCGCCCCAGACCGGCGGCTGGCCGACCGCCATCTCGTAGAGCGTGACGGCCAGCGCGAAGCGCTCGGCGTACAGGTCCCAGCGTGGCGGGCGGCGCAGTGACAGGAATGGGTCGAGGTAAGGATGCGTGCCGGCCGTGATGTTGTCGGCCGGCGTGCGGCACAGCGAGAAGTCGAACAGCACGAGCTGCAGCTTGCCGGTGCGGTTCTCGGCGATGCCGATGTTCTCGGGCTTGATGTCGCGATGGGCCACACCTTCGGCTTCGAGGTGGTTCACCGCTTCGGTCAGCTCTTCTCCGAAGCGCTGCAGCATGTCGAGCGACAGGCGCCCCTCTTCCTTGAGCTTCTCGGCCATCGTGCGGCTGCCGGCGCTCTTGAGCAGCAAGGCCGTGCGGCCGGCGACGGTGAGCGTCTCGCGATGGGCGACGATGTTCTGGTGATGCAGCCGCGCGAGGACTTCGCCTTCTGCGGCCAGGCGGTCGTTGTGCGCGACGTCGCAGGCGACCTTGAGAATGTGCTCCTCAATGCTGCCGTCCTTGCGCACCAGCAGCGCGTCACTGGAGGAGCCGCGCCCCATTCGCTTGATGACGGTGAAGCCACCGTCCAGGCGATCGCCCGCGCTGGCGACGCTGGGGTCGACCGTGGCTTCCGGGTCGGGGGTAGTGAGCTCGTCCTCGACGCGATCCAGGTCATCGAGGAAGTCCTGAACCGTGTCGTAGCGGGCGAGCACGTCGGGGCAGGTGGCGAACTGGATCAGCTCCTGCTGCCGCGCGCCGCAGCCATCCATCACGTCCGACAGGCGTAGCCCCTGACCGACGCGCAGCTTCTCGGCCAGTTCGAGCACCGACTCGGCAGGCGGCTGGCCGCTGAAGAGTTGGTAGGCAATGCAGCCGAGCGAGAACACATCCAGGCTCGGACCATGCGCAGGATCGGCGCGGGTCGTCTCCGGGGCGAGATAGATCATCCCCGGGTCTTCGACATAGTCCTCGACGTGCTGGGTGCCGGTGGTGCGGTGAACGGTGTATGGCGACGCGGATTCACCGACGTTGCGCGCCGCGGTCTGCCAGTTCATCAGCCGCAGATGCAGCGCACCGCTGCCGATGCTGTGAACGAGGATGCTCTGCGGCCCCAGGGCGCGGTGGTACAGTCGCTTCGAGTGGGCGTACTTCAGCGTCTCGGCGATGTCGCGCACGAGCTGCAGGCGTTGGGTGACCGAGAGACCCTTGCCGTGGTCGCGCAGCAGGTGATCGAGGCGCATGGCCTTGGGGTCGTGATCGAAGATCAGCGCCGGGCCGAGTTCGGTCTCCTTGTAGTCCTTGACCTTCAGGATGCCGGGGTGGTCGATGCCTTCGAGGATCTCGAACTCGCGCCGCGCCTGACGCACGCGGGTGGCACGGGCCTCGGGGGTGGTGGCGGAAGCAACGGTGTAGATGCGGACACGGCGATGAACCGTGTCGATGCTGACGTGCTGTGCTTCCCAATCCTGAAACCCTTCACCCTCGGACAGCAGCTTGCTCAGCCGGTAGTCGCCCACCTGGCGGTGCTTGTTGGAGGGGCGGATGCCGGCCTCAGTGAGGCCGCGAGCGATGGCGCGCGCCTGCTGCGAGTCGACGGTGGTCGCCGAGCGGTTGGTGACGCCGTTGGCTAGCGCCCCGACGATCCCCGGGTCGCCCAAGGCGCCGGGTCGGCCACGCTGGAAGGTGGCCGACTTGGCCAGCCCTTCGAGCCGACAGGACAGGCTGGTGGACGAGAGAAAGATCGCCGGCTCGACAAAGGGCAGGCGGATCTTGGCCTTGGTGATGGCCGGCTGCCGTTTGAGCAGGCTGGCCAGGCGCTTGGCTTTGCGATTGGCGAGGATGACCGGGTTGTCGACCGTGGTCGACCGGCCATCGGTGGTCCAGGTCCAGCTGTGCACATCGCCGGTCAGCACGCCCGGGCGGCTCTTGATCTCGACGAGGAACAGACCGGCCGGCGAAAGGACCAGCGCATCGACCTCGCTGACCTTGCCCTCGTCGTCGATGAACTCGAAGTTGGTCCAGACGTGCCAGGGGTCGCGGTCGGGCAGCTGGCTTCGAAGCCAGTCGAGCGCCTCGCGCTCCCACGCGAAGTTGGACTCGGCGATGACGTGCCAGCGAGCGGCGCCGAGCGTCACGGATTCACCTCGCGACCGTCCTGAACGTACTCGAACAGGTCGCCG
>DNIF01000043.1 GCA_003485715.1 Gammaproteobacteria bacterium | reverse complement strand
GTCTGTGTGCTGCAGACAGCCTTCGACTTTGCCGGTCGGGGTCACACCGTGCGGGTAGTGGAGGACGCCATCTGCTCGCGGCGCCTGGAGGACTACCAGAACGCACTCGAGCGGTTGCGCGCCGCCGGTGTGAGTGTGGTCACCAGTGAGTCCATCGTCTTCGAATGGCTGCGCGACGCCAGCCACCCGGCCTTTCGCGAGTTGCAAGGGTTGTTGCGACGCTGAGAGGAAGACCTCTCGCGCTCAAGCCGTCATCCCCGCTCAGGCGGGGATCCAGTCCTTCCCCAGCGTCGGCGCGACGACACTGGATCCCCGCCTGAGTGGGGATGACGATGGACCCCTAGGTCTGCAGGGGCTTCGCGTGGCGGCACTTCCGACCCTCACCCCAACCCCTCTCCCGGTGGGAGCGGGACGGCGGCCGCGCCGTCCGCGAGTCCCAACAACAGATCGACCGTCCTGCTCGCCGCACCAGTACCTGCGCGCAGATCCTCTGCGGCCAGCACGGCAGCTCTGAGATGGGCTTCGACCGCCGTCAGCCGCTGACCGATCGCGGGGGCCAGCGCCGCGGCACCCGCCAGCAGTCCGACTGCGGCACCGGCGCTTTCGAGCACCGAAGACACATGCTCATGGTGCGGGCCCACCACGACAGGGGTGCCTGCAAGCAGCGGCTCGTAGAGGCTGTGGCCACCAACTGGCACGAGCGTGCCACCGACGAAGGCGACAGCCACCTCCGCGTAAAGCGCTCGCAGGGCCCCCATGGTGTCCACCAGCAACACCGGAGTGGCACAGTCCGGCACCCGCGCGCCCTGACTCCAACGCCCATAGGCAAGGCCGGACTGCAGCACGAGCTGAGCCACTGCCTCGAAACGCTCCGGGTGGCGCGGCACCAGCACCAGCAACCGTGCCTGTCCGCGGGCAAGTAATTCCCGATGCGCGGCGAGGGCAGCGATCTCCTCACCCGCGTGCGTGCTCGCAGCGATCCACGCGTCCAGGCGGCGGATCACCGTCGACCCTGGCGCAGGTTCGTCGTCGATCTTGGTGTTGCCGAGGCAACGGACGGCGGCCGCGGGGACACCGAGTGCGCCGAAGCGTGTGCCATCCTCCAGCGACTGGGCCGCGACCTGGAGTCCACCGAAGATCTGCCGACGCACTGCCACCGGTAGCCGCAGATAGGCATTGAGGCTGCTGGCAGACAGCCGTGCATTGGCTACGAGGACGGGGATGCCGGCCTCGATACAGGCGCGGATGAGGCCTGGCCACAACTCACGCTCCATGATGACCACGACTCGCGGTCGCAGGCGGGCGAGCAGACGCCGCTGCACACTACCGGCATCGAAGGGTGCCCAGGCGTGCAGCCCGCCGAGGCCGGCTGCTGCGAGGGCGTCGGCCCCCGTCGCGGTGGTGGTGCTGATGCGCAGATGGGCCCCGGGGCGGGCTGCCTGCAGTGCGCGAACGATTGGCAACGCCGCGCGGACCTCTCCCACGGATACCGCGTGTATCCAGTAGACCGGGGCTTCGGCCGGCGCCGCCTTCCAGAAACCGAAGCGCTCCCACCAGCGCCGACCATAACCACGGCGACGCAGCGACAACCACAAGAGGCGCACGGCGGCGAGCGGCAACAGACACTCCGCAGCCAGCGCGTAGAGTGTCAGCAGCGGATGGCTGCCCGGCCTGCTCAGCGCTCGCGCTCCGCGGCTCGCTGGCGACTTGCAACGACCCCGCGGTCGATTTCGGCGCCTGCCTGCAACATATCCAGATAGCCACGGACCCCCGTCTCCAGATCGCGGAAATCGATATCACAGCCTGCGGCGCGCAGACGCGTCAGATCCGCTCGGGTATAGCTCTGGTAGGCCCCGACGAGATCACCAGGGAAGCTTCGGTAACCGATCTCGATGTCACCACCGAACCAGTCGGCGACGGCCCGCGCCAGCGAGTTGAAGCTGCGATCCTGCCCGCTGCCGCAATTGAAGATGCCACTCTGCTCGGGATGCGCGGCGAACCACAGCGCTACCGCATTGCAGTCATCCACATGCACGAAGTCACGCCGCTGCTGGCCCTCGCCCCAGCCGTCGTGCTCGCCAAATAGCGTCAGACGGCCTTCGGACATCACTTGCAGGGCGAGATGACGGACCACGCTCGCCATACGCCCCTTGTGCTGCTCACGGGGCCCGTAGACATTGAAATACCGCAGACCGACGACCTGACTATGGAGGCGGCCCATACGCGCGCGCACGAACTGATCGAAGACCAGTTTCGACCAGCCGTAAACGTTCACCGGCCGCTCGTTCTCTGCTGCTTCCGCGAACTCGCGGCCAGTGCCATAGACCGCGGCGCTCGAGGCATAGATGAACGGGATACACAGCCCGGTGCAGTATTCGAAGAGGCGCTTCGAATACTCGTGGTTGACCTCCATCATGTAGCGGCCGTCCCAGGTCGTGGTGACGGCACAGGCACCGAGATGGAACACACGCTCGATCGGTGCCTGCGCAGCTGCGGGTGAGTCGATCCAGGCGAGGAAACGCTGACTGTCACTGTAATCAGCGATGACTGCATCAGCGAGGTTGGCAAACTTCCGGCCATCCTGCAGATCGTCCACCACCCAGATATCCGTGCGGCCACTGCGATTCAGCGCCTGTACCAGATTGGAGCCGATGAAGCCGGCACCCCCCGTCACCACGATCACGATGCATCCTCCGGCCCCCGAATGCGGGCAATCATGGCACTGGTGGAGTGGCCGGGAACGAAGCCGAGCACCCGCACCTCACCCCCGCTCGCCAGTACCGTATCGTGCCCGGCGATCTGCTCAGGTCGGTAGTCGCCCCCCTTCACCAGTACGTCGGGACGAACCTCCGCGATCAAGGCGGCGGGCGTCGCCTCCGCGAAAGGCACGACCCAGTCCACGGAGGCCAGACCGGCGAGCACGGCCATGCGCGCCGCCAGCGGGTTCACCGGACGTAAAGCGCCCTTCAGTCGGGCGACCGAGGCATCGTCATTGACGGCGACGACCAAGTAATCGCCCAGACGACGCGCCTCCTCGAGATAGGCCACATGCCCCGGATGAAGCACATCGAAGCAGCCATTGGTCATCACGATGCGCGCACCCTTCGCCCGCGCCGCGGCGATCTCCCGCAATAGTCGTTGGCGATCGACCACGCCGCTGCCGAGATGGCTGCCGTGCAGGGCCTGCTGCAATTCGAGCACACTCACGGTAGCCGTGCCGAGTTTGCCCACCACGATGCCGGCCGCCGCATTGGCGAAGCGCGTCGCCTCGTGCAGGCTGAAGCCTGCGGCAAGGGCCGTGGCGAGCACGGCACAGACCGTATCCCCGGCACCCGTGACATCGAAGACGTCCCGGGCCTCGGTGTGGAGATGCCGGACGGCACCGTGGCGTTCCACGAGGGTCATGCCGCGCTCACCGCGGGTGACCAGCACGGCACCGAAGCGATGGCGCCGACAGAGATCCACGGCCGCTTCCACCAGACTCACATCATCGACTGACCGGCCGACTTCGGCCTCGAACTCGCGCTGGTTCGGTGTGATCACGTGCGCCCCGGCATATCGGGAGAAGTCCGTGCCTTTGGGGTCAACCACCACCCTGGCCGAAAGTGCAGCCGCCGCCTCGATGAGCAGGTGCGCCGATCGCAGCGCACCCTTGGCGTAGTCCGACAGCACCACCACCGGCTCCGGCTCCGCCCGCGGCAGACAGAGCGGCGACAGCGCCGGGGCCTCGCCGGCGGGGCCCTCGAAATCACAGCGGATAAGCTGCTGATGTTGACTCAGGACCCGAAGTTTCGTGATGGTCTGGTAGCCCGCTTCACGTTGGAAATCACAGATGACACCCTGTGCGCCCAGGGCGGCCTCCAGGGCCTCCGCCGTGGCATCCCTGCCGACCACACCGGCGAGACGCACCCTGGCCCCGAGCACCGCCGCATTCAGCGCCACATTCGCCGCCCCACCCGGCCGATCCGCGGTCGCATCCACACGCACCACCGGCACCGGGGCCTCGGGAGAAATGCGTGAGGTCGTGCCGTGCCAGTAGCGGTCGAGCATGAGATCGCCACACACCAGTACACGGGCAGAGGCGAAGGCTCGGGAGATGTCTTGCATCGGGCGGGCTCGCGGGAGGCCAGAAGGCGACGCATGATACGGCAGCCGATGACGCCGTGCTGCCCGTCCGGGGCACTGTGGGGGAACCACCAGGCCACCGGCCCGACAAATCGAGGGAATGCCTCACGTGCCACGCCAGCCCTGCTTCTTGCCCTGCCTACTGCTTGCCGGGTGTCTGCTACCCCCGATGGGAATGGCGGTTGGCGCGGAAGCGCCGCCGGCCTTTCGCGCGCGTTATCACGTGGCGGCCGCAGGCTTCCCGGTGGGCGTTATGGAACGCAGTTTCGAGCGTTTCCCGGACGGACGCTTCCGCTTCTGGTCGCTCACGCGTGCGCGCGGGCTGGTCGCTCTGTTCAGGTCGGAACGGGTGGAGGAGTCATCCGAGGGTCGTCTGATCGCTCCCCACGGCTTGCGTCCGGATCGCTACACCTATCAGCGCGGAGGCGGTAAGCCGCGGACGGTGGACATCGCCTTCGATTGGAGCATTCCTCGCGCCGTTAACACGATAAACGAGCAGCAGTGGCAGCTGGCCATCAAACCTGGCACGGTCGATCGCCTCGTTTACCAGCTTCACATCATGCAGGACGTGGCCAACGGTGCCAGCGGGCCGTTCGTCTATCCCGTCGCCGACGGCGGCAAACTCAAGCTCTATCACTTCGAGCGGATCAGCGAAGAAACGGTGGATGTCCCGCTGGGGCGCTTCAGGACCATCCGCCTCGAGCGCCGTTACGAGAAGGCCGACACCCACGCCACCGTGTGGGTGGCGCCCGAGTTGCACCATCTGCCGGTGCGCGTGTTGCATCACGAGAACGGCATCACGACGCGAGTATCGCTGGAATCGGTGGATTTCGCGCCGGCGTCGGCCGGGGCCGATCGTTCACCGGCCCGGCCGGAGGCACAGCCCTGAGGACCGTGCCGCTGACGTCAGCCCCGTTTGTCGAGCGCCTGCACGATCTGATCGGCGGGCGCATAGCCGCCGAGTTCGGTGCCGTCCTCAAGCAGGATCGACGGAGTGCCTTGCACCCCGATGCGGTTGCCCATGTCGAAATGGGCCTTCACGGGATTCTCGCAGGTCTTCGCCGGCACGCTGGCACCGCCCTTGGCGGCTGTGAGTGCGGCACGCGGATCATCGGCACACCAGACCGAGGCCATGATGCGATAGGCGTCCGATTCCAGACCGGCGCGCGGATAGGCGAAATAGCGCACCGTGACACCCGCCTGATTGAGCTTCGGGACCTCCTGATGCAGGCGGCGGCAATAACCGCAATCCACATCCGTGAAGATGTAGATCACATGCCGTTGCTGGCCCACAGCGGGAAAGTCGAGCGTACCGCCGTTGGCGTAGGCCATGAGTTCGCCGCGCCGGATCTCGGCTCGGGCATCCTCGGTGAGATTGCGCCGACTCTCGAGGTCGAGCAGCGAGCCCTGCAGGGCGTAGCGCGCATCACGCGTCATGTAGACGACCTGGCCATCGGCCCGCACCTCGTAAAGCCCATCGATGGGGGAGGGCTTCACGCTCGTCACCTCGGTACCCAGACGCGCGCTGAAGGCGCCGCGCAGGGCATCATCCGCGTGGACGGAGCAGGTGGCGACGAGGGCCAGGGCGGTGACGAGGGGACGCGATAGGGGCATGGATGTGAACTCCGGGGTTCGTTGGGGCAGCGACGCGGCCCCGCATTTGGTAGATCGGCTGACCGGGCCTGCTCCGGCAAGTTCGCCGTGGCGATGGTAGCAGCAGGCGTGCCAGCCGCAGTGCCGACGCGCGTCCCGCTGTTCGCGGCAAGCAGGTCGCCCCGCGAACAGCGCAAGGTGGTCCGACGATGACGGCGGGGCTGGCCGGCCACACGCTCGGACGTTATCGCCTCATCGATCCGCTGGGGGCCGGGCGACAGGGCACGGTCTACCGCGCCCACGACCCGGTCATCGACCGGCCCGTGGCAGTGAAGGTAGCGCACGCCGGCGCCAGTGCCGGGCGTATGTTCGTCGAGGCCCAGATGGCCGCCACGCTGCAACATCCGAACATCGTGGCCGTCTTCGATGCCGGCAGCGAGGCCGGTATCGATTTCATCGTCACGGAGTTGGTGGCACGGCACCTGACGGCGATCGCCTACGTCGACTCCGATCCGACATTGCGTTTCGTCCGCGCTCTGACAGTGGTGCGTCAGTGCGGTGAAGCGCTCGCCCACGCCCACGCCCGCGGGGTGTTGCACCGCGACCTCAAGCCATCGAATGTGCTCATCGATCCGCTGGGCCAGGCTCGGCTGACGGATTTTGGCCTCGCCCTGCCAAGTGCTGGGCCGCCAGAGGGGGCGATCAGCGGCACGGCCGCCTACCTCGCGCCGGAGGCGGCCAGCCACGGCCACTATAGCGAGGCCTCCGACCTTTACGCCTTGGGCGTGATGTTGTTCGAATTGCTCGCAGGTAGGCTGCCCTTTCCAACCGATTCCTTGGACACCTACCGCAAGGCCCAGGCCGCGGGCACGGCCAGCAGCCTTGCTGATCTCCATCTCACCGCTCCTGCAGCACTGCAACGCGTGCTCGACCGCTGCCTGGCCCTGCGGCCGGAGCTGCGCTACCGCAGTGCCGTCGATCTCATCGGCGATCTCATGGTCGTGCAGGAGTGCATCACCCCCACCTCCCATACCGAGCTGGATGCGGATCGCACAATGCGACTGGTCGGGGGAGCGGCAGGGCTCCGTCCGGACGAGGCAGCGGCCCTGGCAAGACTTGCCGACTGGCGCCGACTCGCGAGGGGACAACGGTTACCGGCACTTGCGGGCGGGGCGGCCTGCCTGGTCTGGGTCACGCTGGGCAGTCTTGCCCTGCACCGAACGGGTGCGCCAAGTCCCGAAGCAGGCGAGACCCGGGCGCGCCGCATCCCGGTCGGGCGTTGCCTGCTGCTGCCGGTGGACGTCATCCCGCTGCTCGTGGCTCGGGAGGAATGCGAGCTGCTGCTGCTGGATGAAGCGCAGCTGGAACATCTGCCGATGCCACTTCGGCTCAGATTGCTCTACAGCGCGGCCCTGGGCGCGTGGCTGGTATGAGTGCAGAGTACGGAATGTCGGCGCGAGAGCGCGGAGCCAACAATGCTCACACCGCGACCGCGACGCACAACCTGTCCCCCAAGGCATTCAGCCGCGCGGATGATGGCGGGCGTGCAGCGCCTGCAAACGCGCCTGAGCGACCTGGGTGTAAATCTGGGTGGTCGAGATGTCGCGGTGACCCAGCAACTGCTGGACGACGCGCAGATCGGCACCGTGGTTCAGCAGATGGGTGGCGAAGGCGTGCCTCAGGCTGTGTGGATGCAGGTCATCGCCGATCCCCGCCAGGCGCCCGTAACGGCGCACGCTGAGCCAGAAGGCCTGGCGGGTCAGTGGCAGACCACGACGTGAGAGAAACACCGCCGGGTGCCCAAGTGCACCGGCCAGGAGCGGACGGGCTTCGCGAAGGTATCGCTCAAGCCACAGCCGGGCCTCCTCGCCCATGGGCACCAGCCGCTCGCGTCCACCCTTCCCGTGCACCCGCACCACGCCCTGGATGAGACCCATCGCTGCCAATGGCAGCCCCGTCAACTCGCTCACCCGCAGCCCGGAGGCATACATGAGTTCGAGCATCGCGCGGTCACGCAGTCCTTCCGGACGGCTGAGGTCCGGTGCCGCCAGCAGACGCTCAATCGCGCCTTCGGAGGGAGATCGGGGCAGTCGACGACCGCGCCGACCGAGGGCGATGAATTCGGTGGGGTCGTCCTCGCGCAGACCCTCGCGTCGGCACCAGCGGTAGAACCGACGCCAGGCAGACAGTCGACGTGCCTGAGTGCGCGGACTGGCCCCAGCCACGGGCAGAGCGGCCGTGAGCTGGGCGGCCTCAGCCGTCAGCACCGACCCGCCCAGCGCCCGCGCAAGCAAGCGCAGGTCGCTGGCGTAGCTCGTCCTGGTGGCCGACGCGAGGCCCTCCTCGAGCAGGAGGACGGTGAGGAAACGCAGGACTTCGGGTGGCTCGGACCCTGCCCCGGCAGGAGACGGACCCGGCACTTGGCATGGCTACCGCGGACGTCAGTCCTCGTTGCCGCCGGTGCCTGCATCCGTGCCGTTGTCCGCCGGCAGCGCGGCGGCGCCAACATTCGTGCGGATCTTCTCGCGGATACGGGCCGCCTTGCCGCGGAGCGCGCGCATGTAGTAGAGCTTGGCGCGCCGCACGTCACCACGGCGCTTCACCTGAATCTCGTGCACTGCCGGGCTGTAAGTCTGGAAGACGCGCTCCACACCCTCACCGTGAGAGATTTTGCGCACCGTAAAGGCCGAGTTGAGGCCCCGGTTGCGCATGGCAATCACCACCCCTTCGAAGGCTTGAAGGCGCTCACGAGTGCCCTCCTTCACCTTCACATGCACCA
>DNIF01000147.1 GCA_003485715.1 Gammaproteobacteria bacterium | reverse complement strand
CCATGCGATCGAGCAGCGGGGCCGGGATGTTCATGCTGTTTGCAGTGGCGACAAACATCACCTCCGAGAGGTCGTAGTCCACCTCGAGGTAGTGATCGTTGAAACTGTTGTTCTGCTCCGGATCGAGCACCTCGAGCAGCGCCGAGGCCGGATCACCGCGGAAATCCATGGCCATCTTGTCCACCTCATCGAGGAGGAACAAGGGATTGCGTGTGCCGACTTTGGCCATGTTCTGCAGGATCTTGCCGGGCATGGATCCGACGTAAGTCCGACGATGCCCACGGATCTCGGCTTCGTCGCGTACCCCGCCGAGGGACATGCGCACGAACTTACGGTGGGTGGCGCGTGCAATGGAGCGACCCAGCGAAGTCTTGCCGACACCCGGCGGACCGACCAGGCAGAGGATCGGCCCCTTCAGCTTGCGCACGCGCTGCTGCACTGCGAGATATTCAAGGATGCGCTCCTTGACGCGCTCGAGGCCATAGTGGTCAGACTCGAGGATGCGACTGGCCTTGGGCAGGTTGGCAGCGACGGCGGAGCGCGCCTTCCATGGCACGCTGATTATCCAGTCGATGTAGTTACGCACTACTGTCGCTTCTGCCGACATCGGCGACATCATGCGCAGCTTCTTGAGCTCGGCATTGGCACGGGCGAGGGCTTGGGCGGACATTCCAGCCTTCTCGATCTTCTGCGCCAGTTCATCGAACTCACTGACACCATCCTCGCCCTCACCGAGCTCCTTCTGGATGGCCTTCATCTGCTCATTGAGAAAGTATTCCCGCTGGCTCCGCTCCATCTGCTTCTTGACACGCCCGCGCAGACGACGCTCGACCTGAAGCAGATCGATCTCTCCCTCGATGACGACAATCAGTCGCTCCAGGCGCTCGGCGACATCCACGGCCTCGAGAAGCTTCTGCTTCTCCTCCAGCTTGATGCCCAGATGCGCGGCAACCGTGTCAGCCAGACGCCCGGGCTCGTCGATGGCCGTCAACGAACCCATGATTTCGGCCGGGATCTTCTTGTTCAGCTTCACATACTGCTCGAACTGACCGAGCACCGAGCGAACCAGGGCCTCGACACTGCGGTCGTCCGCCACTGCCGACTCGAGCAGTTCAAGCCGTGCAGCGAAATAACCGGCCGCATCCTCGAAGGCGAGGACCTGGGCCCGCCGACCACCCTCGACCAACACCTTGATCGTGCCGTCGGGAAGCTTGAGCAGTTGCAGGATCGTCGCCAGCGTGCCGACCCGATACATCTGGTCGCTACCCGGGTCATCCTCCGCAGCGGTCTTTTGCGCTACCAGCAGGATCTGTTTGCTCGCCTCCATGGAGGCCTCGAGCGCACGCACCGATTTTTCCCTGCCGACGAAGAGCGGGATGACCATGTGCGGATAGACGACGACGTCCCGCAACGGCAGGACGGGCACGACATGCTGAGCAGGCTGCTCCATCAGAACTCCTCTTCAGAACCTTGGCCAGGCACGACCCAAAGACTACCGGCGCATGCCAAAACACCGGGAAGTGCTGAATCAACAGACGTGGTGCGCAACCTTGGCGGATAGCACGGGGCCCAAAGCCCGGGAGTGCTGCGACGAGATCTCTCGGGAGTGCGCGTCAGGAGGAACCTCCCTGCCGGTTATCCCCGAAGCACAGCGGCTCTGTTCGCACGTGACTTCAATCGGAGGCTGCCTTGGGCACCTCTGTCCCTTCATAAATGATGAGCGGCTTGGACTCACCGCTGATGGCTGAGTCGTCAAGCACCACCTTCGCAACGCGCTTCATGGAGGGCAGGTCGTACATGATGTCGAGCAGATTGCCCTCCATGATCGAGCGTAGCCCTCGGGCACCGGTCTTGCGCTCCACCGCCTTGCGCGCGACCGCGCGTAAGGCATCGTTGCGGATCTCGAGCTCACAGCCTTCCATCTCGAAGAGCCGCTGAAACTGCTTGACCAGTGCGTTCTTCGGTTCGGTCAGGATCTGGATGAGTTGGGCCTCGTCGAGTTCGTGGAGCACCGCGACCACCGGCAACCGACCTATGAACTCGGGGATGAGCCCGTACTTGATCAAGTCCTCGGGCTCGACCGTGGGCAGCAGATCGTTGGCCGACTTCTTGTCGTCCTTGCTCTTGACCTCGGCCGAAAAACCGATCCCACCCTTCTCGGACCGATCGCGGATGACGCGCTCCAGTCCGGCGAAGGCCCCACCGCAGATGAACAGGATGTTTGCCGTGTTGACCTGCAGGAACTCCTGCTGTGGATGCTTGCGCCCGCCCTGCGGGGGAACGGAGGCCACCGTACCCTCGATGAGCTTCAGCAGGGCCTGTTGCACCCCTTCACCGCTGACATCCCGGGTAATCGAGGGGTTGTCGGACTTGCGGGAAATCTTGTCGATCTCATCGATGTAGACAATCCCGGCCTGAGCCTTTTCCACATCGTAATCGCACTTCTGCAGCAGCTTCTGAATGATGTTCTCGACATCCTCACCGACGTAGCCCGCCTCGGTGAGCGTAGTGGCATCGGCGATGGTAAACGGCACGTTGAGCAAGCGAGCGAGCGTCTCCGCGAGCAGGGTCTTGCCGCTTCCCGTCGGCCCGATCAGCAGCACATTGCTCTTGGAGATCTCGACGTCGCCCTGACGCGGCTTCGACTCGAGCCGCTTGTAGTGGTTGTACACGGCAACGGAGAGGATCTTCTTCGCCTGCTGCTGCCCGATCACGTACTCGTCAAGGATGGCGTTGATCTCATGCGGTGTAGGCAACTTCCGCCCGGATGAGGAGGCGCCCTTCTCCTGGACCTCCTCGCGGATGATGTCATTGCAGAGCTCCACACATTCATCGCAGATGAACACCGATGGCCCGGCGATGAGCTTGCGCACCTCGTGCTGGCTCTTTCCGCAGAAGGAGCAGTACAACAACCGGTCGCCGTCGCCCTTGCCCTGCCTGTTGTCACTCATCTCGTGTGCACCTCATCGTCGTTCCTTGCGCCGGCTCAGCCATACAGACCGAACCGCCAAATCGCTGTGACGCCATCTCGCGCCGCCCGTTCCTGATCCGGCGCGGCCTCGATGGCCAGCATACCGCATGAGTGGGTGGCAGCCCGTCGCCTGAGGTAGTCGGTGAGCCCGTCCGGGCCGGTTCGCCTCTCCGGCTGGCCCACCCATCAGGCTGATATTTAATGCAATTAGCCTGCCATTCGCCGTGGTCGGTCATCGGATCAGACGACAGTCTCCACCGCCGCACGCCCGGAACGCTCGCTCAGTACCTGGTCGATGACACCGTACATCCGCGCGTCCTCCGCCCCCATGAAGTAATCGCGATCCGTGTCCTGAGCGATGCGCTCGAGCGCCTGACCGGTGTGACGTGCCAGGATTCGATTGAGACGGTCACGGGCATTCAGGATTTCGCGCGCGTGAATATCGATATCGCTCGCCTGCCCCTGGAACCCACCCAATGGCTGATGAATCATCACGCGCGAATGCGGCAGGGAGTGGCGCTTGCCCGGAGCCCCGGCGGCCAACAGCAGGGCCCCCATGCTGGCCGCCTGCCCGATGCAGAGCGTGCTGACATCGGGCTTGATGAACTGCATGGTGTCGTAAATCGCAAGACCCGCTGTCACGACCCCGCCGGGCGAATTGATGTACAGGTGGATATCCTTATCGGGATTTTCCGACTCCAGAAACAGCAACTGCGCCACCAGGACGTTGGCCACGTGGTCATCCACCGGACCACACAAGAAAATCACGCGCTCCTTGAGCAGCCGGGAATAGATATCGTAGGCACGCTCACCTCGGGCCGACTGCTCGATCACCATCGGCACAAGGTTGAGGGCGCGGGGACTCAAGTCGGTCACGGAAGCATCTCCAGGGTGTGGGTTCAAGGGTCAGGGAAGGTTTGGACCGGCCAAGGGCGGATGGATTCAGCTTGGCCATTCGCCCCGGGGCGGTAGCCAGGTTTCACCTTGAGTGACACGGGATGATCCCGTTGCGCTCGGCCGCTGAAACCAAACCGACCGCCCGGATGGAAGGAGATGACGCCTCCCGCGCAACAGCCAAGCGCAGTCAGAGACGCGCCTATCAGGTTAGTCCCTGGCGGTATGCCCCGCATTCAGTACCTCAGAAGCGTGTGACGCCCTTCACGAACATCCCGGGATTGAATGCAGTGGGGGCTGTCCGACCGCGACCGCCACAAAGGTCGGGGAATCGGCAACCCTCACCGAGCCGCTCCCGGGGCCTTCGCCGCGGGCTCGCTCAGGTATCGGCCCCGACCGATGCTTCGGTAGCGGCCGGCGGACGCCTGAGTTCATCGAAATCGACGCAAACCTCAGTGACCGACGCGCGCTCCCAGAGCCACTCGACCACGCCATCTTCCAGGGCGGCCGCCTCGACATCGGCGAGGCGATTGCGGTCCTCGAAGAACCAGCGCACGACCGCCTGCGGGTCCTGGTAGCTCGAGGCGGTGCGCTCGACCAGCTCGCGCACCCGGACGGGATCCGGGCGCAGTCCGTGACTTCGAACCACCTCCGAGACGATCAGCGCCAGCTTCACGCGCTCATGGGCGCGGGCACCGAAAATGGACAGATTATCGAGTGCGGGCAGGTTGCTCGGGTCCACCCCCCGCTGTTGCAGGTTCTGGCGCAGCTCCTCCAGCATCCGTTCAGCTTCAACCGCCACCAGGGCCCGAGGTACCTCGAACTCGTTGGCCGCCATCAGGCGGTCGAAGGCCTGCTTGCGGTTGCGCTCGCGCAGAAGTTGGTCGCGCTCGCGTTCGAGATTGGACCTGAGCTCGCGACGGAAGACCTCGAGCCCTCCTTCACGCACATCGAAGGCGGCGAAAAAGGCGTCGTCAACCTCCGGCAGGATCGGCTCGCGCACGGCCTTGACCGTGACTTCGAAGTGCACCGGTTTGCCTGCCAACTCGGCATTCTGGTAGCCCTCCGGGAAGCTCAGATCGAGGCCGATGGTCTGGCCTGCACCGGCACCGACCAGTCCTTCCGCGAAGCCAGGGATGAATCCCGGGCGCCCAAGCACGACATTGATCCCAGTGGCCGTTCCCCCTTCGAAGGGCACGCCCTCCAGGGTGCCGACAAAGTCGACCGTGAGGCGATCGCCATCGACGGCCGGGCGCTCGACCTCGCGCCACTCCGCACGCTGCTCGCGCAGGGTCTGGGTCATGGCATCGAGATCGGAGTCACTGATCTCGCATTGAAAACGTTCGAGCGAGAGGGTCGCGAACGGGGCCAGTTGCAGCTCGGGATAGACCTCGAACTCTGCGGTGAACCGCATACCCTCGCCGGGCTCTGCGGAAAGCTCAGCAATCGCCGGATCACCGGCGGGCCGCAAGTTGTGTTGCTGACAAGCCTCGACGAAATGGCGCCGCAGCAGTTCTCCCACGACCTCCTGCCGTACCTGCCCGCCGAAGCGCTGCTCGACCAGCTTCAGCGGCACCTTGCCGCGACGGAAACCATCCATCTGCGTCTGCTGGGATAGGGTCGTCAGGCGCGAACGTATCGCCGTAGCCACATCGGTCTCGGGGACCACCACGTGCACCTTGCGCCCGAGTACACCGACGTTATCGACAGACACCTGCATGATGACCTCACTGGGAAAAGAAAAGTTGGCGGCACCGGACTGCCTGCACCGTGGCCGGGGAAGCACTGCTGGCGTCGTTCAACCGCAACTGCGCCAACGTCGGCCACCGGTGAGCTTGGCTGGTGCGAAAGGAGAGACTCGAACTCTCACGGGTTACCCCACTGGAACCTAAATCCAGCGCGTCTGCCAGTTCCGCCACTTTCGCCTCGAGCTTTGGCCGGACGGGGCTACCGCAGAGGGTGTTCCGCTGGCCGGGCCAAACGAACTATGCATCTGCAGCCAGCCTCCAGCGCCCTGCTGGGGAGGCGCGCATTATAGGGCAGGTGTTGCAGAGGGGACAGTCGCGGGCGGGCAGACAGGGCCTTCGATCCCCCACCACCTTTTGGGGGCGACCCCTCGCCGTGTCCAGCTCTGCCGCTGGCCGGCAGGCCGCGTCCCGCACCCGCAAGCATTCTGAGTGGGGCCATGGCGGGCGCGCAGGCAACGCTATACTGGACCTGACCATTCCCGCACAAGGGCTTGTAGATGAATGACGTAATGCCTCGGTTCGGTGCCGTACGCAAGGCTGTTGCGCTGGCGGCCCTGCTGCTCACCGCCAGTCTGGCAGGGTCGCTTGAGGCCCGCACCGTGCTCACCTGCGAGAACGCCGAGGGCGAACGCTTCTTCAGCGAGCGTTGCCCCCCCGGAACGGTCCTGGTGGAAACTCGGCGAGTTGCGACCGGTGCACCGCCAAGCGCGCCACGGCCCGAGGAGACCGCCACGACGCCCGCAACTCCGAGCGTGCGCAAGCTGCAGACGATCACTGTCTATTCCGCACCGGACTGTGTCCCTTGTGACTTCGTGGAACGGCACCTGCAGACCCGACGCGTGTCCTTCACGCGCATGGACGTCGAGGCGGATCCGGCCGCCTTCGATGCAATCAGGGGTCGCCTGGAGAAGGTGGGCGTGCCCGTGCTGACCGTCGGCGAATCTCTGCTCACTGGCTTCCAGCCACAACGCATCGATGAAGTACTGGTCGCCGAGGGTGTGCTGCTCGCAACCGATGTGCCGCAACGGACTGAACCCGCTGGCGCACCTGTCGAAGGCGATACCGAGCAGGGCGCGACGCCTGACGCGCCCATGCCACCGCCCGATCGGCCGGCCTCCGAAGACCGGGAACTGCCAGCGGGTACCGCACGCCGGGCAGATACCCTGAACAAGTCTGAGGATTCGGCACCCCAGCCCGGGCGGGCCCCTGCGCGTGAAGCGCCACCGCCTTCACCCCCAGTGTCGGTACCCTGAGAGCGCAAACTACGCTCTGGCGCGCGCTGC